>JBBQJE010000072.1:0-14159 GCA_038325635.1 Bacteroidales bacterium | reverse complement strand
TACTTTTTCCGCACTGGAAATTGGTAAATCCATAAAGTGTTTGCACTTTTGTGATTAAACAAGAAGAGCCGTGTGAAGGGAGACTTTCAAGCACGGTTCTGTGAGAACGTGAGGGTGCAATTCCCTCGCGTCACTCGATTAGCAACCATTATAAAAACATGATTCCCAGAGTATGAAAAGTGTTTCTTTATTTTTACTTATTGGAATTTTAGGATTGTCTTTTGTGGATGAGAAGATAGAAATAAAGCAATGTACAGAACGAAAAGGAAAAATTTTGCTTATTCACTACTATACTAATGTAGAAAATAAAGTTTTAAAAGACTATAAAAAACATAACAAACGATATCGGTACATCCATGGTCTTCCATGTGATGGTCCAATGTATGATGGAAAAAATAAAATACTGGATATCTATGGACTATACAATATATCAGATTCGTCAAAAGTTATGTTTTATGGTGATTGTTTTGAAAAAGATATTTTGTTGCCATTCAGGTATTCAGAAATTGGATTGGATAGTTTAATTAATGATTCAATTTTGGGATTTACATTAAAAAATAAAAAACAGATACTATTATCAAATACACAGTTCACAGACACCATAGTTTCTATAGTAAAAGAAGGAAAAAGAGTGATTAAGCGTACAACAATATACTATGTGAAAAATTATGGACTGGTAAATAGGAAAAATATAGTTGATTATCAGGAACGTACCAATAGAACTAATGAAGAAAATAGAATTCAAGATAGTATTGAAATAGACGAGTTAAGAAAAATTGACGAAAAAAAATAACGGCTGCTAACTTCAGCTACCCGTCAAGTGCGGCAGCAGTGGTTTTCGGAGTGTATATTTCCGCTCGGGCTGCTTTTCGACTTGATCCCGAGGATTCGGGACCCGCAGTCCGCCCCTGTGTGTAGCTTTTTACGTTATAGCCAATGCCAATTCAGCTTATGAGCTGTATCTCAAAATTTTGGATGAGTTTTCATGTTTGACAAAATATATCAACCAATGGGATTATTTGGATCTTCAAAAATTAGAATTAGGCCTAGATATTTTGTGATAGCTCAACTTGACAAAATATTTTCTTCAAGCTTTATAGACGCTGAAAAAAAAGGCTTTACACAACTATCGCAAGAAATACCTTTTTTGAAAGGGATTAGTCTTGAAAAGTATTTAAGAGAGAGACAAAACGTTATTTGTAATTTATTTCGCATTGCTTGGGATCGAAATATTCCATATAAGCTTTTTATTGAGTGTTCTTCAATTATTCCGGACGATCCAAGAGTTGAGTCCGTAAATACTGGAGCTTATGATAGAGCGTTATCAAAGGCGCAGGAAGCCGGAATGAGTACTTTTGGATATATTTCGAAGATATTTATTTCACAAATAGTTCTAAATGACATTTCTGTAATTGAAGTAGACTACAAGAAAATTTATGAAATCTACGGGACAGATTTCACAGAACTATATATATCATTTGAATCCTTGATCAAACAATATAAGTTTATAAAAGATTAAATACTAGTATTTTAAGTGAAGAAGAATTCTTATAGTAATTACGAAACGACAAAATTAAAATGTCATAGACGAGGAAGTCACCGGCTATAACAGCAAAATACCCGCAAGTCGGGTTTCAGTGCTTCGTTGACAGGAAAGTAATAAATTTAAATGCAACTCTCGTAGGAAGTTTATCGGGAAACTCCCGCCCTGCGTGTATTTGCGAGACGCTGTGTGTAATTTTATCAAAAAGCCGTTCCGAGATTTTGAATTGATACCAAGAATTGGTATTTTTGAAAAAAAGATCTACAATGGCAAAAAATACATCAATACTACTTGGAGAATATTTCGAAAACTTTGTTAATGAGAAAATATCTACTGGAAAGTTTTCGTCTGTCAGTGAGGTTATTAGAACAGCTCTTCGTCTTTTGGAGAATGAGGAAAATAGGTATAAAGCTCTAATTAAGGAACTTGAAATTGGAGAGAAGAGTGGATTTATAAAAGACTTTGACCGAACCGAGAATCTTAAAAATCTTCATACTAAACACTTGAAGAAATGAGATGCTTCATAAGCGAGAAAGCAAATCAAGATATCGAAAAGATATGGTTGTACACATTTGAAAACTGGTCGCTTGAGCAAGCTGATAGATACTACAATCTAATTTTGGACGAAATCGAATTTATATCTGAGAACTTTGAAAGCGGAAAATCTGTTGACTATATTAAAAAAGGATATAGAGCATCAATTGTGAAGTCGCACATTATTTTCTATAATAAATCCAAAAGAAATATTGTTAAAATAATAAGAGTTTTGCACCAGAAAATGGACATTGAAAACCGAATAGAAGAATAAAAAACCACACACAATATAGTGCAAGTACCGGGTGAAAAGTGTACAAGTCCACCGGTTTATTCGTGAACTGCCGAACAATGTAAAAATGCAATTTCATCTAACTGAATTATAACGATATAATACCGGAATGCAAAATACTGGATATTTCGGCGATCTGCCAAATTGGCATGTAAAACACCCAAGAAAATCCGGGAAAAGCACTAATTTTATATCCGGTGGAGGGGGGCTGTATTACCCAAATTGTCCACCTTTGCCAGCAATTCTAAATAAAGATCTCATACAATTATAAACTATGGAAAAATTGAAAACAATAGCAACGACTGTTACTTGTATATTAACGGTTTATCTATTTTGCGGCTCATCGAATCTATTAGCGCAGGATTTAGAAAAGCATCCGATAAAAAGCATAAAAAATCCTTTGATTGAAGATCCAGGAATGTCAGATCCTCATATACTGGTGGTTAATGATACTTGTTATTTGTTTACTGGACATGATATTGGTGTTGGTATTTCTGATTGGGTTATGCCTGACTGGCGAATATATCGTTCCACAAATCTCCATAATTGGGAACATGTTGGAACAATAAGTCCAGCGGACAACTATATGGGAAAAGGAAATACAAATTGTTGGGCTGGAGATATAGTAGCCCGGAACGGAAAGTATTATTGGTACTTCTCGAACCGGAAGGAAAGTACAGGAGTAATGGTGGCATCAAAACCGGAAGGACCTTACATTGATGAACTTGGTAAACCTCTAATTAATTCCTTCGATCCCACCATTTTTATTGATGATGATAAAACACCCTATATCATTTACGGTGAAGGAACATACAAAATTGCTCGTTTAAAGGATTCCATGACAGGACTTTATGAAGAACCTAAAGAAATTACGATAGTCAGGACGACCTTCTTTCCTGAAACGGACAAAAATTCTTTACATAAATACAATGGAGTTTACTATCTAAGTTGTTCAGGTTATTATGCTACATCAAAAAATATTTATGGGCCTTATGAAACGAAAGGTATTGTTGGTAAAGGTTTTGGTTTAGATACCGGTTATGGTCATGGTGATTTTTTTGTTTGGAGAGGTGATTGGTATCACACATGGTGCAGGTATCAAAACAGATCAAAAGATAGAGTACGGGATTGCTTTATAGCTCCTACCTATTACAAAAAAAACGGGGCTATGTATGATGATTTTAGGCACATAAATAAGAAATATAGGACATCTGGAGTTGACTAAAATAAGCCATCAGTTTGCAACAAGCTAAAAATTAAAAATGAATATGAAAAAAATTGGATTGATTGGTGGAATGAGCTGGGAGTCATCTCAAGTTTATTATCAAATTATTAACGAGAAAATTCGTGAAATTTTAGGAGGCTTTCACTCATCTAAGTGTATTATGGAATCTGTTGATTTCGCTGATATAGAAGAACTTCAGCACAAAGAAGACTGGAATTCACTGAATAAATTAATGGTAGACTGTGCAAAAAATTTGGAGAATGCAAAAGCTGACTTTATTGTCTTATGTACTAATACGATGCATTTATGTAGCGAAGAAATAATAAAGAACGTCAGCATTCCTTTTTTACATATTGCAGTAGCAACAGGGAGAAAAATCGAAGAGAAGAAAATCAACAAAATATTATTGCTTGGAACAAAATTCACCATGGAAAAGGATTTTTACAAGAAAATTCTTAGTGAAGATTTTGGCATAGAAGTAATTGTACCAAATGAACGTGACAGAAAAATTGTTCATAAAATAATATATGAAGAACTCGTTCACGGAATAATAAAATCCACATCAAGAATTGAGTATCAGAAAATAATAAGTAATTCTGTTGAAAATGGAGCTCAAGGTGTAGTTTTAGGTTGTACAGAAATTCCTTTATTAATTAAAAGTAGCGATATAAATATTCCAGCTTTTGATACGACAAGAATTCATGCTGAAAGTGCTGTGGAATTAGCTTTAAAATAAAGCCAGTTGCCTAACGGGTAGAGTACTGTAAGTAAGGTTCTCGACAAATAAACTTGAAGATGTGACTTTGTACCGATTACAATAATAAAAATTGAGAAGATGAATAAGAATTAAACACTACTAGAATTTGGAAGAGCCTGCGACGAGTCGGTGTTGAACTATACACATACTGGGCACTAAATTTGTTAAATAAAAATCGAATTGCCATGTTGGAAAAGATTACAAATTTTAGCGTAAAGAACAAACTGATCGTTATTCTATTTACGCTTACTATTGCGGCATTTGGCTTGTATGCTGTTTTTAATATACCAGTGGGTGCTGTACCCGATATTACAAATAATCAAATTCAGGTAATTACCACCTCCGGTAATTTATCGACCCAAGAAATCGAACAGTTTATTACTACGCCGGTTGAAATGGAAATGGCTAATCTTCCAGGCGTTAAGGAAATTCGTTCCATATCGAAATTTGGTATTTCGGTGGTTACGGTGGTTTTTGCCGAAAACATGGGAACATATTTACCCCGTCAACTAGTAGCTGAAAAAATTAAAACAGCATCGGCTAACATTCCTGAAGCTTATGGCTCTCCTGAAATGGGACCTATAACAACCGGTCTAGGCGAAATTTACCAGTACATTGTTGATGTAAAACCTGGATTTAGAGATAAATATAATCCGATGGATTTAAGGACAATTCAGGACTGGATTATAAAAAGAAGACTATCGGGGATAAATGGCGTGGTTGAAATAAACAGCTGGGGTGGAAATTTAAAACAATATGAGGTTTCGGTTATTCCAGCAAGGATTAAAAGTCTCGGCATCAGCTTAATGGATATTTTTACTGCGCTCGAAAACAACAATGGTATTTCGGGAGGATCCTACATTGAAAAAACAAATCAAAGTTATTTTATTCGGGGCGATGGTCAGGCTAGGACTTTAGAAGATATTGGAAACATAGTAGTTAAGAATAATTCAGGTACACCTATCCGTATAAAAGATTTGGCTAACGTTAAATTTGGCTTTGCTAACCGCTTTGGTGCAATTACTGCGAATGGAAAGGGAGAGACTGTGCTTGGTCAGATTATGATGCTGAAAAATGCTAATTCCAAAATTGTCATTAATGAAGTTAAAACCAGGGTAGCTGAAATCCAAAAAAATTTGCCGGAAGGTATTTTTATCAATCCTATCCTTGAGAGAAGCGAACTTATCTCCAAAACCTCCTTCACTGTGGTTGAGAACCTGATTCTTGGTGCTATCATCGTGCTTCTTATGGTTATTTTACTTTTAGGAAACCTTCGCTCGGCACTGGTTATTGCGTCTATGATACCTTTAGCATTATTGTTTACCATTGGCATGATGTTTATTTTCGATATTGATGCCAATCTAATGAGTCTTGGAGCTCTTGATTTTGGGATAATTATCGATGGCGCAGTAATCATCGTTGAATTTATTGCCATAAAAATGAGCTTGAAGAAAGATGAAATAGCTTCAATTCAGGCCAATGAACATCAAAGGTTAATGGACAAGATTTCTATTTCCGGAGCTTCTAAAATGATGAAATCAGCCATTTTCGGACAAGTTATTATTCTTATCGTTTTCATCCCTATCTTGTCGTTAAGCGGTGTTGAAGGGAAAATGTTTCGCCCAATGGCATTGTCATTTTCTTTTGCCATTCTAGGTGCAATGATATTAGGACTTACCTGGTTACCTGTCGCTACAGCACTCTTTTTAAAACCAACCAAAACAAAAAAGCGAAATATTTCCGATTGGATTATGGAGAAAGTCCATCAATCATACTTTCCGGTAATTAAATGGTCGTGCGGTCATAAACGCTCAGTCCTTGGAGCTGCTATTGTTTCGCTACTACTTACCGGAGTGCTTTTTACGCGCATTGGAGGAGAATTTGTTCCTACCCTCGATGAAGGCGACTTTGTAATACAACCGGTATTAAAAACAGGAACATCGCTTACTAGAACTGTGGAAATGACCACTAAAATGGAGAACATATTGATCGGAAAATTTCCCAACGAAGTGGAACAGATTGTTTCCCGCATTGGTGCAGCTGAAGTACCTACCGATCCCATGTCGATGGAAGAAATTGATAT
This sequence comes from Bacteroidales bacterium, assembly GCA_038325635.1. Classification (GTDB taxonomy): domain Bacteria; phylum Bacteroidota; class Bacteroidia; order Bacteroidales; family Prolixibacteraceae; genus CAINVV01. Next base: position 7,725 of record JBBQJE010000072.1, on the reverse strand, counting down.
GATTATTAAGCTTAAACCTAAAAAATTATGGACTTCGGCCAGTAGCAAAGAAAGACTGGCGGATAAATTCAAAGAAGCACTTTCGATAATCCCGGGCGTTGAATATGAGTTTACACAACCCATTGAGATGCGTTTTAATGAACTAATCACGGGAGTACGTTCCGATATTGCCATTAAAATATTCGGCGAAGACCTCGATTATATCAATCAAAAAGCCCTTGAAATTAGAAATCTTATTGCCGATGTGCCTGGAGCAAGCGACATAATTACGGAAAAAACTGCCGGTTTACCTCAGATAAAAGTAAATTACGATAGAAGTAAAATAGCATATTATGGCGTGGATATTAATACCTTGAACACATTTCTATCAGCAGCATTTGGTGGAAAAACAGCTGGTGTAATTTTTGAGGGCGAAAAACGGTTTGATATGGTGATGCGTTTTGAAAACCAAAACCGAACTGACATTGACGATATTCGTCAACTTCAGGTACCTGTTTCAACCGGTCAAATGATACCTTTAAGCGAACTCGCTGATATTCAGTACACGCAGGGGCCAGCTAAAATTTCGCATGATAATGCTCATCGAAGGGTAGTTGTAAGTGTAAATGTGCGCGACCGTGACTTAAAATCGGTTATAGTTGACATTCAACAAAAGATTGATAAGAACATAAAATTAAAAGCTGGGAATTATATTCAATACGGCGGACAATTCGAAAATTTACAAAATGCTCCCAACCGTTTAATGATTGCAGTACCGATAGCCTTGATGTTGATATTCATTTTTCTACATTTTGCATTCAAATCATTAAAAGATGCTATTATGATTTTTACCGCAATACCTTTAGCTACCGTGGGTGGAGTATTTCTGCTTTGGATTAGGGGAATGCCTTTCAGTGTTTCGGCCGGCATTGGTTTTATTGCCCTCTTTGGGATAGCAGTACTAAACGGCATAGTCCTAATAGAGCATCTAAAGGAGTTACAGCATCGCGGAATGACAAATATGCGAGAATTAATACTCACCGGGACTAAAAATCGTTTGCGACCGGTATTGCTCACTGCAGGAGCTGCTGCAATGGGCTTTTTGCCTATGGCTGTCTCGACAGGTGCAGGAGCCGAAGTTCAAAGACCACTTGCCACCGTAGTAATTGGTGGACTTATTACTTCTACCTTGTTAACTATGATTGCTTTACCTTTGCTTTTTGAAATTTTTTATAATGTTAAAGGAATAAAATTGTTTCCCTTGCGTTTTATTCGTTCCAATACTTTTAGTACGGCACTTCTGTTTAGTTTACCTATTGTTTCTGCTTTTGGACAGAACTCAAGCATGAAATTAACCGATGCCATTGATAATGCCATGCTTAACAACAAAAAAATTGCTGCTTATACCTTAAAAGTTAAAGAAAGCAAAGCACTAAAAATGACCTCTTTTGCACCCGATAAAACCATGTTCAGCTATGGTATCGACCAAAATAATATTACTGAAAAAGGTTTCCCGTTAAAAATTTGGGGAGTGGAGCAAAGTTTTAGTTTTCCGGCACTTTATTCAAAAGAGCGCAATTCAAGACAAATTGAAATTTCAATAGCCGAAGCAAATTTAAATATTCAAAAAAACGACCTTATAAAAAATGTTTCCTTTTCATATTTCAATTATCAAATTCTTTTGAATAAGCAAAAATTGTATCATACCTTAGATAGCCTATATAACATTTTACTTACCAATTCTGAAAAAAGAGCTGCAATGGGCGATGTAAGTCGCCTTGAAGTATTGAATATCAAGGCAAAAGAAACTCAGGTTTCAATTCAGCTAAAATCATTAAAAGTGGATATTTTAAACGCATATCAGCGCCTAAAAGTGCAGATGAATTACGAGGATGATTTTACTGTTCCAATAACAATTGAACTATTGCCGGAAATTAAAGGAATACCCAATTCATTTCCGGTTTATGATTTGTTGAAAAGCGAAGGCGATTATTTTAGTTCACTTGTTCTTGTTGAAAAAAATAAAATGATGCCGGATTTTTCCATGAATTACTTTTTAGGCTCTAATCAGCACGAAAATGGGAAGTATTATCACGGATTTCAAGTTGGCCTTGCTTTACCGTTGTTTTTTGGAAGCTACAAAGCCAAAATAAATGCAGCCAAGCTTTCGGCTAATGCTAAGAATCTATTCAACGAGAACGAAATAACCATAATAAGTAATCAGTTAAACCAGTTGTTCAGTGAACATCTTACCTATAAAGCATTGCTCGATAATTATAGTTTATCGGACGAACCTTTAATGAATGAGATTATGAAAACTGCATTAAAATCATATCAAATAGGCGAAATAAACTTTTATCAATTTGTAAGCAGTTATGAAGCAGCCGTTCAAATTCAGCTCGTACATTTTGAGAATGTATTGAAATACAATCAATCAGCTGCGGAAATAAACTATTTTTCAAAATAAACTTCAAGCAATATGAAAACAAACCTAATTATAGTATTCGTTCTGAGTCTGATAACAGTATCGTGCAAAAATAAAACGGAACAAACTACCAATACCGATTCCAGCCTTATTAAAATAACAAAAGCACAATTTGAGTCTGAAAAAATGCTGATTGGTGAACCTTTGTTATATCCGTTTACCGATGCTGTTTACGTTACAGGCACTATTATACCATCCGTTGATGGTCGGGCACAAATTAGTTCATCCTTGCCTGGGGTAATAAACAAAATTCATTGTAAACCAGGTCAAATCATAAGCAAAGGCTCCGTAATGTTTGATGTTTCGGGTAATGAATTTGTCGACCAGCAGAAAGACTTTGCAGAATCATCGGCTATTGTTTCAAGGTTAGAAAATGAATATTTAAGAGCAAAGGAATTGTATAATTCGAATATTGGTACCCAAAAAGAATTTAATTACGCCGAAAGTAACTATTTGGCAGAAAATGCGAAGTATAAGGCATTGAAAATTAAGCTTGAAAGCATAGGGCTTGATGTTTCAAAAATTGGGAGGGGGGAATTTTATTCTACTTATTCGATAAAATCACCCATTAATGGTTTTGTTTCAAATATCAATGCAACAATTGGGCAATATGTTGAGCCACAGCAAAAAATCGCAGAAATTATCGATGATAAATCTTTTCAATTAAGACTCTCCGTTTTTGAGAAAAATATTAACAAAATAAAAGTGGGGCAAACGGTAGCATTTTATTTTAACGGCAATAAATTCGTAAAATATGACGCAACAATAAACACTGTTGGAAAAACGATTCTGGCTGATTATAAGTCGATTGAGTGTTTTGCGGTAATTGATAATCCTAAAGATATAAATATGGTGAGCAATCAATTTGTTGAAGGCGAAGTATATACTGCTGTTGATTCGGTCTTATCAGTTCCTGAAACAGCAATTATCAATTCTGAAAAGGATTCATATATACTAATTTATGAAAAAGAAGTAAATTCAATCTATTACTTCAAAAAAATGAAAGTAAATACAGGCCGTCATGCCAATAATTACATTGAATTAACAGAGCAAATTCCTTCAACCAAGTTATTAGTTAATGGAATTTATAATATTCAGATTGAATAGATTATGGCGGAAAGAATGGATTGTAAAAGTGAGAATGTTGTAACTTTAGAATTTAATTGTGTAATATATTTATGTAAATAGAGACTTTACTTTACATAAGTATTTTAAATGTCAATTAAAACAAAAAAAATGAAAAAGAATTTTGGCTTACTGATTTTAGCTATTTGTATTCTGTCTGGATTTCTTTTTACATCCTGCAAAAAAGAAACAACGGAAGTAAATATGATTATAAGGAATTGGAATTTAGTGACTAAAACTGTTGTGGGTGTCAACATTGCAACAAATTGCGAAACGAGTTCAAAATGGAATTTTAAAACTGATGGGACATACGTTATCAATGATAACTGCAACGACACGAAAACAGGAACCTGGAAATTGGCTGAAGATGGCAAAACTCTCACATTGAATAATGTTACTGCTTATCAGGTAATTGAAAATAGCATTGTTAAACTCGTTATTGAAATGCAGGTAGCACAAACCGGATTAATACGGTGGACTTTTAATTAATAGATGTTGTATCTTCTGATTTTGAAGAAAATACACAAGCTTGGACAAGGCGGGGTAATCAACCCCGCCTTGTGTCGTTCCATTCCCTTCAGGATGTTGAGAATGAATATGCGGATGATCTAAAAGTGAAAACAACTAATTTTAGGCTACAATATGAAAATGTATTTAATTACCCAGTTAATCCTTTAAATTTGAGAAATACAATAGAAACTGGAGGAGGGCTGAGAAAAAGCTTACAAAAAGGGATTATCAAAAATTATACAAAGCAAATCCCCGATAACATGGGTTGTTAACTTGTAATAGGCGGCAATTATATGGTCGGAGTAGAGCGAATTTGAGAACTTCCTTGACAGAAAATTTGAAATTTGTAGAGCGGCGCTTCGTGGGAAATTCATTCTATATTTAAACTTATTGAAGGAGAAATAGCATTATGGGAAAGAATCTAATTTATTTAGCAGTATTTTTATTTTTAATGAGTTCATGCAAAGGTCAAAATACAATGATTGATAAAACGGTCGTAAAAGAACTTGATGTTGACAGGTATTTGGGCAAATGGTACGAAATAGCTCGATATGACCATCAATTTGAACGTGGTTTACAAGGTGTAACTGCAACCTATTCTTATCGTGATGATGGGAAAATAAAAGTTGTGAATTCTGGTTTTAAAGAAAGCCTGAGCGGAATAAAAACGGAAGCAGTTGGGAAAGCGAAAATCCCAAACCTAAAGATCCCCTCGAAATTGAAAGTCTCTTTCTTTTGGATCTTTTATGCCGACTATTTTGTATTAGAGCTAGATGAGAATTATCAATGGGCAGTTATTGGTAGTAGTTCAGACAAATACCTGTGGATACTTTCTCGCACTCCACAAATGGAAGAAAGAGTATACAATGAATTACTGAATAAGTTAACCAACAGGGGCTATGATGTAAGTAAACTCATAAAGGTAGAACAAAGAACCAACTAGGATTTAAAGGAACCTGTGGCTGATTTATAGTTCAGATGGCATGAAAAAATCGATATTAATAACGCTGATACATGCGGTAAAGCAAAAGCAATCCGTTTTACTACATTGGAGGCTATTTGCAAAGCCCTTGACTGCCAGTTTAGTGAGATTTTAGCGTATGAAGACGAAAAGAAATAATTAGCTATCAAAATCTTAAAGTTAAAGGCCATGGAAAATAATACTCAATTATCACAGCAACAACGTGAAGAACTTATCAAAGTATTGAAAGCTCGATTTGAAAATAACAGGAATCGCCACCCGGATATGGAATGGTCTCAGCTACTAGCCGCGCTGGAAGCAAATTTGGAGAAACTATGGTCGCTCCATGAAATGGAAAGAACAGGCGGAGAACCGGATGTTGTTGGCCATGATAAAAATACGGGAGAATACATTTTTTATGATTGTTCGGACGAAAGTCCAAAAGGCCGCAGAAGTCTTTGTTACGACCGTGCAGCACTCGAGGCGAGGAAAGAATTTAAACCGGAAAACAATGTGATGGATTTGGCGCAGGCGATGGGCATTGAGCTTTTAACGGAAGAACAATATCGGTACTTGCAAAAACTTGGAGGATTCGACAAGAAAACATCGAACTGGATACTGACTCCTCCTGATATTCGGAAATTGGGTGGTGCCATCTTCGCCGATTTCCGTTACGGCAATGTCTTCGTGTATCACAACGGTGCGGATTCCTACTATGCCGCCAGAGGATTTCGGGGCTCTCTGAGGGTCTGAATTAACACGCTGGAGGCTCACAAAGATTTTGAAAATCTAAGAGTCTAATTCAGTTTTATTGGTAAATTTGTCCGACTAAATCTACTTTATATGAGAAAAATATTGGTTCCAATTGTTCTGTTATCCCTTGCAGTTTTTAGCTCCACATGTGACGACAACAAGGAGGTTAAGGAATTTTCTAAAGATGGTGCAATCGAGACGATTATGAATGTGGATCATCTGGATAGCCTTCATGATATTATTATTACTACCCATAATGTGTGGGTCAAAAATCAATTGATAAAAAAAATTGTTAGCAGGGATACAATCCCAAATTTAGGACTGACATCTCAGGTCGCCGAGAACAATGAAGGCAATGCGAAAATTGTTTCGTTGAAAAAGGAGTATGAGATTTATATCACAGTTAAGTAACACAATGAAAAAATCTCAGATTATTAAGCTGGTTTTAGTAGCAGCCGTCCTTTCTGCCTGCAACAATCAAAAAAGTAAATCAGAAAAAAATATTTATATGCGCTCCGATACCACCGCAAAGTATTCGCATGTGCGAGGCGGATTACATGGAGGATATATCCCTTTCATTGCCTACGGAATAATGAGAAACAACGCCTATTCGAGAGCTGGTTATTATTCATCCTCCATTCGTGAAAGTTCTAATATTGGAACTAATTCATTCAAAAGCAACGTAGTAAGAGGAGGATTTGGCAGCAGTGCTTATCACGTTTCATCCTAAAATTCATATCAATTGAAAAGACATATAATTAGTCCGAGGTTAGATTGGCAAAGTAAAGTTGAAAATATTGGATTCGGATTTCATACCCTGGATACCAAATATTGGGATGAATCCGTTTATTATGAGCTATCCATGACGGAAGTGGATAAGATAGAGAAAGCCACCAACGATTTATGGGAGATCTGTCTAACGGCTGTTCAGCATGTAATTGACGAAAAGCTATACGCTAAATTTTGTATCCCGGAGTGGTTTATTCATCAGATAGAAGATAGCTGGAACGACGACGCTCCAGCTATTTATGGCAGATTCGATTTCACTTTTAAAAATGGAGTTCCAAAATTGCTGGAATTTAATGCTGACACGCCGACTTCCCTATTTGAATCATCTGTGGTTCAATGGTATTGGATGCAGGATCTTTATCCAAACAAGGATCAATTCAATTCCATCCATGAAAAACTGATAGCCTATTGGAAATATCTCAAGGAATTTTTGTACGATTATACGCTCCATTTCACTTGTGTAAAAGATAGTATGGAAGATTTTACCACCACGGAATATATGCGTGATTGTGCGATTCAGGCAGGTTTGGATACTAAGTTTATTTACATTGACGAGATCGGATGGGATACAAAAAACTCAGAATTTCTGGATCTGGAAGATCGCACAATTAAGAATATCTTTAAATTGTATCCTTACGAATGGCTTATCAATGAAGATTTCGGCAGAAATATGATCCAGGACAGGTTTAAAGCATTCTGGATTGAACCAGCCTGGAAAATGATACTGTCCAATAAAGCTATCCTTCCCATTTTGTGGCAATTAAACGAAGGTCATCCGACCCTTCTGGAATCCTATTTTGAATCCGACAATTTCAAATTAGGCATTAATTATGCAAAAAAACCCTTGCTATCGAGGGAAGGTCAGAATATCCAATTAGTCGATTACGGATCAACCATTGCCGAGACCTCAGGAGACTACGGTGAGGAAGGATTTATTTATCAGGAATTGTGCACGCTGCCAAACTTCGACAACAAGTATCCATTGATAGGAAGTTGGGTGGTTGGACAGGAGTCTGCCGGCATAGGAATCCGCGAAAGCGATACCTTGATAACAGATAATATGAGCAGATTTGTTCCGCATGTGATAGGTTAGTATTTGGTGAGTATCCGTGTTTTTAGCTAA
>JBBQJE010000071.1:0-14159 GCA_038325635.1 Bacteroidales bacterium | reverse complement strand
ATGTTTTCTTTTGCGATTGTCGTTTAAAATGCCCTTCAATAGCATCCATTGGCTATCGGTAATGTTGGTTGGATAGTGTTTCATATGATCTTAACAGTTTGGAAACCATTAAGTTAGTGAAAAATATTCAACCAACCAACTTATATTCAATAATTTATATTGTTTTTATATTAAATTTAAACAGTCTCTTAAAATTAAAAAATTTTTAGCCCTTTTGATGTTGGTATGTTTCACTACAACCATGATCTTTGCTCAGACAAAGACAACCGCAAAGGCACCGGTAAAGAAAGCCGCCACGGAGACAAAAGCTGTCGTTAAAGCCGACGCCAAGACAACTGCTGCTCCGGCAAAAAAAGACGGTACTCCTGATATGCGTTACAAAGCTAACAAAGAAGCAGCGAAGCCAGCCCCTGCAGGTCCAACTAAAAAAGATGGTACTCCAGATATGAGGTACAACGCAAACAAAGCAGCTCCTGCCAAGAAGTAATCAAATTTCAGCTTGCTGAAAACTAGGATAGCCGTCTCAAACTTGAAGTGAGGCGGCTTCTTTTTTTTCCATGGGGATGGCCTCAAAATGGAATAGTCTCCTTGCATAAATCCTGAATGATAAGGCATCAAGAATAGAATTTTTGTTTTGAATTATTATTGATAGTTTTAATGAAAAATAAAATTCCATTTCAGACTATTGATTATGTAACTCAAATACAACAATCATGATAAAAAACAATCTTAATCGTCGTGCTTTTTTGGGGACTGGATTGACCGTTGCTGCATCTGCAGCGGTAGGAAACACATTGCTTTCAGAATCTGAGCAAAATAAGGTTAGTCAAAATTCTGAAAAAATTAATCCCTTTAATGCAAAAACATATAGCGCAATGCCAACTAGGTCGTTGGGAAAGACGGGTCATAAAGTTGGAATATTGAGCCTAGGTGGACAAGCTACTCTGGAGATCAAAGGAAGAGAGGAAGAGTCTGAAAAAATCATCAACAGGGCCATCGACCTTGGCATTAACTACATCGACACTGCTGCTTCTTATGGTGGCGGAGTGAGCCAGCTAAATATTGGGCGAGTAATGAAGGCAAGGCGTAGCGAAGTTTGGCTTTCTACAAAAACTAATGACCGAACCTACGACGGATCAATGCGACTCCTTGAAGAGTCTCTGAAAAATCTGCAAACAGATCATTTGGATACTTGGCAACTTCATAATGTTCAAACTTTAGACCAACTAAACCAGATATTTTCTTCAACAGGCGCAATAAAAGCACTGGAAAAAGCTAAATCAGAAGGAGTAGTGCGGAAACTAGGTATCACAGGTCATTTTGAACCTTTGGTTTTGTTAGAAGGCATTCGACGTTTTCCTTTCGATTCCATTCTCATGGCTTTAAATGCCGCGGATGTGCATTATCTCAGTTTTATCAATTATTTACTACCGGAAGCTCAAAAACAAGGGATGGCAATTATTGGAATGAAAGTTACTACCCGCAGCCGGTTGCTTTCTACTTGGGTTCCACCACCTGCTTCGGAACAACCGGATGTACGATTGAGAACAACTAAGCCGGGTACCATTACCATCAAGGAAGCCTTGACCTACAACATGAGCCAGCCAGTTAGTACGACAATCATTGGGGTTGATAGCTTGGATCAAATTGAAGAAAATGTAAAAATTGCCTCTAATTTCTCACCACTAAGCAGACAAGAGTTGGCGGACATTGAGTTAAAGACTTTACCTATCGTCAGGCAGGGACTATATTTCAGACGTTGGGAACTTGGCGCTTAGAGACAGAGACTCAATAGTTTTAAAAACATTAATCATAGAGTCCGCTGAAAAAATCGAAACGGTTGCAAAATTCTAAATTTCAGTGAATTACGCAATATAAAAATTCTAACTATTTATTTCATCCTATCATAAAATTTAAAGAATAATCTTACTATGAATCCATCCAGAAGAGACTTTATTAAATCAGCATCGTTATTAAGTGCAGGTGCGGTTTTTATTCCAAACCTTATGAGCTGCTCACCTTCCGGTCGAATGAATATCGCCGTTATTGGTGTCGGTGGTCAGGGCAAGAGCAATTGGAGTAAATGCATCAATCAGAAAGATCCTAAATGGAATGAAAATATCGTCGCCCTTTGCGACGTGGATGATAACCGGGCTGCAGAAGCCTACAACGCAATGCCAAATGCGAAACGTTTCAAGGATTACAGAGTCATGTTCGACAAAATGCACAAGGAGATCGATGCTGTAATGGTTTGTACTCCTGATCATTCCCATTTCCCGGCAGCCATGGCAGCCATGGAATTGGGGAAACATGTTATCGTTGAGAAGCCTCTGGCTCATAACATCTGGCAGCTCCGTACCTTAAAAAAAGCCGCCAAACATTATGGAGTTGTCACGCAGATGGCAAATCAAGGTCATGCCACAGATGGGATTCGCTGTATCAAAGAATGGTATGAGGCAGGATTGTTGGGTAATGTTACCGAGGTTATCGCCTGGTTTGACGGGCCAACCTTTGGACCTAATAAATACTTTATCAAACCTGAAAGCTTTCCTCCGGCAGAGATGCCAATTCCGGCCAATCTGGATTGGGATCTTTGGTTAGGCCCTGCTGCTTTCAGACCTTACAACAGCGTCTATGTGCCTAAAACCTGGCGAAGTTGGTTCGATTTCGGAAATGGAGAATTGGGCGATTGGTGTTGCCATACGTTAGATGCACCTTTCTGGTCGCTGGATCTGGGCATGCCTAGCGTCGTAGAAGCTGAATTTAAAACTCCTGTACCTGACAATGGGTTCGTTTCAGATCAGGCTATTATTCGTTGGGATTTCCCGGCACGAGGTAACAAAAGCCCTGTTAAAATGCGATGGTTTGAAGGCGGACTAAAACCTGAAATTCGTCCGGAATGGAAATTGGAGAAATTACCCGGGAGCGGAATGATTATGGTGGGCGATAAACAATGCCTAATTACTGGCGGAAGACCTAACGAACCCAGATTGTTGATGCCTATGCCGGAATGGGAGGAATACAAAAAAACGCTTCCTGAGAAGACAATTCCAAGAACTTTCCAGGAAAATCCTCAACGTGAATGGATCGATGCCGTTAAAAATGGCAAAATCCCCGGATCTAACTTCGATTATGCCACTCAATTAGTTGAAATGTCTCTTACCGGAGTATTAGCCCAAAGATTTAATACCCGCATTGAATACGATGCGAAAAATATGAAAGTCACCAATCATCCCGAACTGGATGTCTTCATCAAAGAGCCTGTTCGCAATGGTTGGGCTCATGGCGAAAACCTCTAATCCACGCAATGAAAATCGGTATTATCATTGAAACTAAAGAATACGAAAAAGCTTGGAATGCTTTTCGCTTTGCCGTGACATCCCTCAAACTCGGACACGAAGTTAAAGTCTTTTTAATGGGTGAAGCAGTCGAATGCGAAGGTTTAACCCATATAAAATATAATGTTGATGAACAATTGAAAAATTTTGCCAGGGAAGGTGGCGAAATTCTTGCTTGCGGCACCTGCCTTAAATCAAGATCTTTGGAGGGTTCTGATTCTTGTCCGATGTCGAATATGGTTGATTGTGTTAATTTGGTTGTTTGGGCTGATAAAACAGTTACCTTCTAGCTAAAAAGTAGCATTTCTAATCATGGGTATGAACATCAAATTAGATCATTTATCAGTTGATTTAAACCTTTAGGAATAAATCTTGTCTAATAAACAAATTTAAAATTCTTGATATGAAAAAGTTAGTAATGTTTGTTTTAGTTGCTATGTTTGCTGCAGGTACATGTTTCGCACAGCCAGGCGGCGGTGATCCTGCTGCAAGATTACAAAGGGAAATCGATGGACTTGCAACTGCTTTAAATTTATCCAAAGATCAGGTTGCTAAAATTACACCGATTGTTACGGATGCTCAGAAAAAAAGGAGTGACATGATGGCCAAAATGCGCGAAGGCGGTGGTCAAATGGATTTCGAAAAAATGCGCGAAGAAGGAGCAAAAATGCAGGCTGAAACGGATAAGCTTTTGAAAGCAGTTTTAACAGCTGATCAAGGCCCAAAATTGGATGCCTTCCGTAAACAACAAGCCGAAGAAAGAGCAAAAAGAATGCAGAACAGGTAACCGATATCAATCCATTACCCTAAAAAAGAGTACCAAAAGCGATAAAATTACTTTTGATACTCTTTTTTTATGTTCCTTCTTTTTGGATTATTCCAGTGGCTTTTTTGAATGTCTCCTTATAAGGTACAAATACACAGGGATTCCCGAAAGAATTAAGGTCATTCCAATGGCCGCTTCGCGCGGACGGGTTACGATAGTGTTGAAAAATAAGGCAATGCAGAATAGGATAAAAAGGGCCGGAATGATTGGATAACCCCATACTTTGTAAGGGCGATGTGCGTCCGGCATTTTACGTCGCAAGATAAATACTCCTACTGATGTGGCTCCGTAGAATATAAAAACAGCAAAAATAATCATATCCGTTAACTGATCGAAAGTCCCGGATAATACCAAAACGGAAGCCCAGATTCCCTGCCATAATAAGGAGTTAGAGGGCACGTTGACTTTGTTAATTTTACCAATTCCGGAAAAGAAGAGCCCGTCCCTGGCCATCGCAAAATAGGGACGCGCACCAGTCAGAATGCTGGCATTCGTGCATCCAAGTGTCGTTATTAGAATTAATATAGATATGAACAAAACACCGCTGGCACCCCAAAAACTTCGCACAGCTTCCACCGCGGCGATTTGATTTCCCGCAGCATGAATTTGCTCCAATTGAGGAATAGACAAGAGTGTAAGATAAGTCACATTGACAAGTAAGTAAATGGTGATAACAATTAGAACACCAATCATAATTCCCTTCGGGATATTGCTATTTGGATTCTTTACTTCTCCTCCGATGAAGCCAACAGAGACCCATCCCTGGTAGGCCCAAAACGCCGCCAGCATGGCAGTAAAAAAAGAGGAAATGGTCACTGCACCATTGGTTATATCCCCTAATTCCATGAAATTTGAAGGCTTAACCTTGACACTGCCCAGTCCAAAAACAACAATCAGAAATAGCCCGGCGAATACCGTGTACATGATCGCTTTACTGACACCTGCCCCTGTTCTTAAGCCTGATATATTGATCGATGTCAAAAAAGATATTAGTAGAATCGCTACCAGTTTGACACCAAAATCCTGAAAAGGATAGAAAACGCCTCCTATCGAGAATTGCTGCATGGACGGGAATATTTCAGGAATAGGCAGGATGCTATTCAAGGATTGAGCAAACACATAAGCCAAGGAGGAGATTGTGGCCGTCTGAATAACCGTAAAAAGGGTCCACCCATATATAAAGGCAAAGAATCGGTTGTATATTTTTTTGAAATAAACGAATTCACCACCTGTATCTGCAAGCATTCCTGCAACTTCCGCATTACTCAACGCACCGAATAGCGTAATTATTCCTCCAACAATCCAAGCCAAAAGTATCCATGCTGAGGAATGAAGTTCAGCAGCCATGGGGGCAATTTTTTTATATACTCCTGATCCAATGATATTTGCTACAACAAATATAATAACATAGCCCAATCCGAGCGTTCGGACCAAATTCCTTTGATTTACCATAGATGAATTACATGAAATGAATGAAGGTCATAAATATAGTAAAATGATGCTAATTCCCTTTATTGGTCAAAAATTTGAAATCAGTTAATTATGCAATATGTATAAAAAAATATGTAACAATTTTTACTATCGAAGGAACCACCTTTATGCATTGATTACAAATAATACTAAAAATTGAAAAATTGAATTCAGCAGAAGCAAATACATCCTGGATTGAGCAAAAAAGCAGACTCAAAAAGCAATTTACAACCATTACAGATAATGACCTGCTTTTTTCTGAAGATATTGAAGACGAAATGTTTGTTAGACTTCAGGCAAAACTCGGAAAAACAAAAGAAGAATTACATACACTACTTTCATCCTTATAAACAGCTGTATTTTGCTTCGCTTTGACTAGTCAAGGGATCTGCTGTCACCGGATATGAGTCTTTGCTTTACCTGTCTTTACTGCTAAATTTAAATTTGATTATTTGAAACAATTAACGAACTTTGAACTTCGCAATTATTAACAGAATTCAAATAAGTACGTTATGAGATCTTTCAATCTGAGAACTTCCATTGCAATTATTTGCCTGAACCTACTATTTCCTTTTGTTCAAAATTCAATAGCACAACCGTTAAAAGAAATTGAAAAGGGCCGCGTATCATTGATGAACGGATGGAAACTATCTCCTGTCGGGAAAATGTTACCTGTTGGCGATTTGCCCCTGAATATTGCGGTTGCTCCATCCGGGAAAATGCTCGCAGTAACAAACAATGGACAAAGCGAGCAAAGCATTCAACTATTTGATACAGAGAATTTTCAGCTACTTGATTCTGTGTTTATTGCCAGAGGATGGCTTGGGCTTACATTTTCGAAAGATGGAAAGTACTTATACGCATCTGGGGGAAACGACAACTGGATCATGAGATATCAGATCAAAAACAACAAAATTACTCCTTATGATACACTGGTTTTAGGAAAACGCTGGCCTGAAAAAATTTCTCCTGCAGGTATAGCAGTGGATGATAAGCAACAATTGCTTTATGCCGTCACAAAAGAAAATAATTCCCTTTATGTATATGACCTTAAAGCGAAGAAAGTTAAAAGTCAAATTCAATTAGGAGGCGAAGGATATGGTTGCCTGCTGTCGGACGACAATAAAACGCTCTATGTCTCATGTTGGGGTTGTGACAAAATAATTTTGTTCGATACAGAAAATCAAAAGGTAAAAAGTTGGATTCCTGTCGGGGATAACCCAAATGACCTTTGTATTACCCACAATGGCAAATATCTGTTTGTCAGCAATGCCAACGACAATTCGGTTTCTGTTATTTCAACTGAAAAAAATAGAGAGATTGAAATTTTGAATACTGCTCTTTTCCCCGGATCACCTACCGGTTCAACTACCAATAGTCTGGCATTAAGTAAAGACGAAAAAACGTTATTCATAGCAAATGCCGACAACAACTGTCTGGCTGTTTTCGACGTCAGCAATCCGGGTGCAAGTAGAAGCAAAGGATTTATTCCGACAGGATGGTATCCAACATGTGTGAGAGTTATAAAAAATAATATTTATATCACTAATGGAAAGGGTCTTACCTCCAAAGCAAATCCTCTCGGACCGAGTCCGATTAGCAAAGAAGAATCCGTTGCCAGACATCAGGATATAAAAAATGCAAAAGTTCAATACATTGGTGGACTCTTTACCGGAACCCTCCAGTGTGTGCAAATTCCTGATGAGATCCAATTAGGCATCTATTCTCAGTCGGTTTATAACAACACTCCATACTCTAAAGAGAAGGAAATGGTCTCCTTAGGAGAAAAAGGCAACCCAATACCAACCAGAGTAGGTGATGTATCTCCCATCAAATATGTATTTTACATTATCAAGGAGAATAGAACCTATGATCAGGTCTTGGGTGATATACCGGAAGGAAATGGAGATACTAGTCTGGTATTATTTGGGAAAAAGGTAACACCAAACCACCACAATCTGGCAAACCAATTCGTTTTACTGGATAACTTCTATGTCGATGGTGAAGTAAGTGCCGACGGCCATAACTGGACTATGGGAGCCTATGCCACAGATTATCTAGAAAAAAACTGGCCGGTTAGCTACGGAGGAAGAGGTGGATCCTATCCTGGCGAAGGAGAAAGAGAGATAGCCAACAACAAAAATGGTTTCCTTTGGGATTATTGTAAAAAATTAGGTGTCACCTACCGAAGCTATGGTGAATTTATTTCTGACAAAAAGACGCCAAATATTCCTGTTCTTAAAGACCATTTCTGTAAAGAGTATACCGGTTGGGATTTGTCAGTTCGTGATACGGTTCGTTTTTCTCAATGGAAGAAAGAATTCGATAAGTTACTTGCAGAAGGTAATGTACCCAGACTGAATACGTTAAGATTTGGCAATGACCATACAGAAGGTTTAAGAATTGGTCGTCCTACACCGAAAGCGCATGCTGCAGATAATGATTTGGCGGTTGGTCTTTTTATAGAACATCTTAGTCATTCGTCTATTTGGAATGAGAGTGTGGCGATTATCGTTGAAGATGATGCGCAAAATGGTCCTGACCATGTAGATGCTCATCGATCTACCATCTACCTTGCCGGTGGATTTGTGAAACAAGGATATGTTGATCATACCATGTACTCAACTAGTTCTGCGCTTCGGACAATTGAACTAATATTAGGTTTACCTCCTATGAGCCAATATGATGCTGCTGCGGAACCTATGTGGAGATGCTTTAATACCACAGCAACACATCCCGCCTTCAACGCAACTCCCAATCTTGTTGATTTAAACCTGAAAAATAAAGACGTCTCCAAATTTTCAAGGTTAAGTGAAAAATTCGATTTTTCTATAGAAGACAGAGTTTCGGATGCTCTGTTTAATGAGGTAATATGGTCTGCCATAAAAGGATTAAATATACCTTGCCCCGCACCGGTTCATGCTGCATTTTTTATGCCGGAGAAAGAAGGAGATGATGACTAAAGTATTACCCGAAATGGAAATTTCTCCGGCTCGAATACTTATTACTTATTTCTTTATCAGCATCCTGTCGGGCTGTAATGACAAAGTTGTGTCGCAAACTCCTTCTATTTCCAGTTTCGCGAAAGGTGCAGATATTAGTTGGTTGCCTCAAATGGAGGCAACCGGATATAAGTTTTACAATGATGCCGGTTTGGAAGAAGATTGCTTCAAAATACTGAAAGATCATGGGATTAATTCCATCCGGCTCAGAACATTTGTTGACCCTTCCAATGATCCGTTCAGTGGTCATTGCGGTAAGAAAGAAACAGTTGCGATGGCTGTCAGGGCTCAGAAATGGGGAATGAAAGTAATGATTGACTTTCATTACAGCGACAGCTGGGCCGATCCCGGTAAACAACGGAAGCCCAAAGCCTGGGAAGGACATGATTTTCCCACGTTACTTAACGATCTTTACGAGTATACTTTCGATGTGATGACGGCACTCAAATCGGCAGGGATATCTCCCGAATGGGTTCAGGTAGGAAATGAAATTCCGGGAGGAATGGTTTATCCGGAAGGAAGTAGTACCAATTGGAGTCAGCTGGTGCAATTAATCAACAAAGGCTACGATGCAATTAAGGCGGTGAGTCCCGATTCAAAGGTTATTTTGCATGTCGATCAAGGGAATAACAACGATCGTTTCAGATGGTGGTTCGACAATGCTAAGGCCAAAGGCGCTAAATATGATATTATTGGATTATCTTATTATCCTTACTGGCTTGCCGGTAACCCAGATTATTCCCTATCCATCGACAATCTTGGCGCTAACCTAAATGATATGGTGGCTCGTTACAGCAAGGAAGTAATGGTGGTTGAAGTTGGCGGCGAGGATACTAAAATTCAAAACACCTTCGATATGTTGGTTGCCGTTCAGAAAAAAGTAACGGAAGTACCTTTGAACAAAGGGTTGGGCGTATTCTACTGGGAACCCGAAGGAGCCAGAAGCTGGAGTCATTATGCCCTTAGTGCTTGGGGAGCAGATGGGAAACCAACCCATGCCATGGATGCATTCCTTATGAATAAATAAATCACTTGGTTACTTCAGGATGAATCTTGGTACTGCTTACCAGGTCGTCAATAGAAATTTTCCTGCTGATATGTCCTAAGAGATGTTCCAATCCTTCTGCGCGAAGCATATCGCGAACTTCAGCATGAGCTTCAGCAATTTTCAATGAAATTCCTTTTGCCTTGAGATCCAGATAAAGCTTTTTGATCAATCCGGCTCCGGCAGTATCCACGTAAGGAGAGGTGCTGAAATCCCAGATTACACATTTGAGGGAACTTTCTGATGCCCGAATCTGTGCCCATATTGTATTTCGGATGTTCTCAATATTAAAATATAAAACGGATGCCTCCACCCTTACTAGCAACATCCCCGGAATCAATTCATTGTCAGGGTGCCGGCTTATATCTGTGTACCGACGTGTTCCAGGAATCCTGCCAAGAAAGGCTACATGAGGGTTCGAAATGGCGATCAATATCAAAACAATTGAATAGATCGCTGCCAAAACGACCCCTTTTAAAATTCCAAAAACAATAACACTTGACAGTGCTATCAAGGCAACGCTAAATTCCATCCGGCTAATCTTCCACAAGCGTCTCAGTCCTTGAACATCAATCAATCCACTAACAGCAAAGATCAAGATGGCTGCAAGAACAACAGTGGGAAGATTCTTCAGGAGACCAGTTAAAAATAATAGGCACAATCCGATAATCGCTGAAGCAAACACCAACGAAAGAGGGGTTTTCGCTCCACCTTTGCTATTTACAGCAGACTGCGATAAACCGCCACTCACCGGAAATCCCTGTCCCAAAGCCGTAGCAGCATTGGCTGCGGAAAGGGCGAGTAATTCCTGTCGTGTATCAATATCATATCCCTCTCTGTTCGCAATAGTTTTAGCAGCAGACACACTTTCGATATAGGCAAGTAAAAAACAGGCGAAGGCTAATGGAATAACGTAGTCAATATCATTTCTGTTTAAGGATGGTATTTTAAATTGCGGTAATCCAGAATGTATATTTCCTGTTAAAGAAAACCCTGAATCGACTAATGAAGTATAGGTAATTAATAAAATTGAAACGACAACCAAATAAATGGACTTGGGTCGTCCTGGGAAATATTTATCGGCAACAAAAAGGAATAAGATAGACAAAAGTCCAAAAGACAGAACAGTCAGATTGGAATTTGGCAATTGATCGATTAGAATATCCAAACGATCCAAGAAGCCTGTCCCTCCACCTTCTACATTAAATAATTTTGGCAACTGAGTTAATGCAATAGTTATAGCCGCTCCAGCTTTGAAACCTAGCAATACTGATTCACTTATAAAATTCACAAAACTGTTAAGTCGCAAAACCCAGGCAATCAAACTTATAAATGCCACCATCAAAGCTGTAAGCGAGGCAATTTCAATTAGATGCTGCGGATCGCTGGGCGACAGGGTTGCCAGAGTTGTACCTATCAAAAGAGAAATAGCCGAAGTTGGGCCAATGGCAAGCTGCATTCCGGTACCGAAAACTGCATAAAATAATCCGCCAATCAGATACCCGTAAATTCCATAATGAACAGGCAATCCAGCCAGAGAGGCATAGGCCATCGATACCGGAATTGCATAAGCGGCCAGTGTTATGCCGGATAATATATCACTTCGGACATCCTTCGGCTTGTAAGATTTTAGCCATTGAAAAGGAGGAAAATAGGCCTTCCACATGACAATTTGCAAAGTAGAGTGTTGAAAGTTGAAAGTGAAGTTTATTCCTCAGTGAGTAGATCCTGTTTTAAGCGTTGCAATTCGGCTACTTTCTCCTCGCTAACTTTTGGATAAGCCAACTTCATAGAATCCATTGCAGTTAAAATAGCAGCAGCCACAACGTTGCGGGCATAATGTTTGTTATCTGCCGGAACGACATACCAAGGTGATTTTGGTGTTGCTGTATTTCGGATCATGTCTTCATAGGCAGCCATATACTCTTTCCAGAATTTCCTTTCAATAAGGTCTGAACTACTAAATTTCCAATTTTTCTCCGGCTTTTCGATACGTTCCAAGAAGCGCTTTTTCTGCTCTTTTTTTGAAACGTGGAGGAATATCTTCACAACCAAAATTCCATTGTTGTTCAGGTAGGATTCGAAATTACGGATATCATTCAAACGGTCTTTCCAAATATTTCCGGTGATTAGTTTATCAGGGAGCTTTTGGCCTTTCAATATTCCATCATGGACCCTTACAACCAGCACTTCTTCGTAATAAGAACGGTTAAATATGCCAATTCGTCCTCGTTCAGGAAGGTGTTTCATGCATCGCCAAAGATAGTCATGGTCCAGTTCTTCCGAATTAGGCGCCTTGAAAGCAGTAACCTCACATCCCTGAGGATTTACACCTGACATTACATGCTTAATTGCTCCATCTTTCCCGGCTGCGTCCATCGCCTGAAAAATCACCAATAAAGCCCATTTGTCATGCGCATATAATTTATCCTGCATTTCAGAAAGAACTTTTACGCCAATTTCCAATATTTCCTGATCGTAATACTTTTCACTCTTTCCTTGGTCCGAATCAACATCCGTGGAGAAATCTTTAAGTTTGAATTTCTTGTGATTCGAAAAGCGATATTGACTTGACAATTTCTTCGCGCGAGCTAAAAATTGCTTACTGGTCCATTTTGCAATTTTAGCGCCGCTATCATTTGTTGAACTCATTTCCGCTGATTTAAATTTAGACTTTGCCATACTAAAAAATTTATTGTCTAATACATTAGCCTCAGACCGATAAGGCAAAAATGGCCATGTTCAATTAGCCATCGTACTGAATATTCTAACAAATATACCAATTATAAAAGCATAAATAGCCAAAATTACAATCCCATCGAGGGAGGAACTGGCTCTAATAATATATCTTTGTGTTAAACAACGGCATCAAAAAAATAATTTTTCGAGTTGCTCTTGAATAAAAAGAAGATTTCTAAAACCAAAAAACGCTGTTTATGAGAAATCCGAGCCATAAAATGTATAGGAGAGATTTTCTTAAAGGATTGGCCGTAGTTCCGGTTTTAAGCTATCTCCCTTTTGCCCTAAATGAAAATACAATAAAGGGATCAGCTAAAAATGAGCAGGATTCTTCGTGGGTAGGCAGCATACGAAACGATCATCCGAGATTGTTCTTCAACAAAACTACTTTCCCGGAGATTAAAAACAGAGCCCTTAAGGAGGAACAAGAGATATTTAGAGAAATGAAAGGTAGGGTAGATCTCCTTATCGGGAATAAAATCGAAATTAAGGAATCACTTTCCATTGACGGAACACTGAATAGCAATCATGAATATGGGACAAGGGCGGCAGAAGCAGCCTTTGTCTATCTTGTTCTCGAAGAGGAAAAATACCTCTATTTATGCAAGGATCTGTTGGTTAGCATGAGAGATTATTACACCCTACGTTGTGACAATAAATTGAATATTCATTGGTATGCCTGGTCAACTATTAATACGTTGGCTGCCTACGATTGGATCTACAACGATCTGACAGAAAAGGAAAGAACTGCAATTGGTGGCTCACTTCTTGTTGCCATTGCTAAAATGATCCCTTTTCAAAAGCGGGAACCCTTTTTCAGGGAAAATACCGGAGGGATAACCACCGGATTTTATGGCCCCCCATGCCTATCCTGGTACGGAGGACTTGTTTTCTATAAGGCAGGCATTGACGATACACTTGCTGAAAGGATAATGCTGAAAGGATATGATGATTATACATCACTTCTTGAATACAGACGCAAAATTTCAGGTGACGATGGCGGGGCGGCTTCAGCTGTTTTGGGCTATTGCATGGGAGCGTATCCATGGGCTGAGTTTGGATTCTTTCATACTTTTTATGCGGCCACAGGACTGAACAAAGCCGAAGAATGGCCGTATATACCAGATTTTCTACGTTATGTATTTTGGAACTGGCTACCGGGCGATCACGAATTTGGTTATGGGGATACCCGCCACTATACCAACGACCTTCCACTGGGGGAAATGCACATCCATTTGTCGCAGATGATCCATTTTTATGGATCGGCTCGACCCGATTCAATTTCATTAGCAAAATGGATGCAGGAAAAAGTTAAAAAGCATAAAACGGAGGTATACCCCTTTACGCGATTTTTATTGACAAATACTTTCAATGAAATCAACCCCAAAGGACCTTCGGAAACGACTCCTAATGCCAGGCTTTTTAAAAATATGGGGCAAATATTCATGAGATCCGGATCAGGGGAAAATGACACTTATGCCCTGTTTACTGCCGGCGGCATTTTGGCACAACACAGGCATTACGACAACAATAATTTTGTAATCTATAAAAAGGGATTTTTGGCATTGGATACTGGAACTCGCCCACAACCAGGTCTTCATTTAACACATTATTTCTGTAGAACCGTCGCTCATAACTGCATCCTTATTAACATGCCGGGTGAAGTAATGCCGAGATATTGGGGAGTCATTGGAAATCCGGCTAAGAGCGAAAAGCTGGTTCCTGTTCCCAATGATGGC
>JBBQJE010000070.1:0-14233 GCA_038325635.1 Bacteroidales bacterium | reverse complement strand
GAAATAATTTTAAAAAACGGAATTCAAAAAGTGATAATCGATTATTGATACAGGAACATATTTTGGCACTATCACGAAATTATTTCTCTCGCCCAAGGTTTCCTGATAGATAAAATACTCAAAGGCCTTTCCAGCGTCATCGCTTCCCATTTAAAACAAATTTTGCTTGGAAAGATCGTTAGCAATTCCCCTAGAATATTCGCGACAAGTCAACGGGTAGAGACGCGATGAATCGCGTCTCTACAGCATCCCCAACAATTGTTCCAAATGGGTAATGATTGTGGTGGTGGTCTTTGGTGAAGGTTTGTCAGAAATCTCATCAGTAGCCGGAAGTTTATCCGGTAGCGGACAATAATACACCTGATCCATCCCAAATTGCATGGCGCCAACAATATCTGCATCCCATGAATCACCAATCATCAAACTCTTCTTCTTTGGCGCATTCATGGATTTAACAGCATGTTCAAAGATCTTCTTGTGCGGTTTTTGGGCTCCAACCTCCTCCGAGATGAACAATTTATCGAAATATTTCATTAATCCGGATTGGAGGAGCTTATCTGCCTGCACCTCCCGAAACCCATTGGTGATAATGGCCATGCGATATTTGGGATGCAAATAGTCTAAAACTTTTATTGCTCCGGGCACTAATTTCAATTGTTTGGGCATTTCATTCAAATAGGCATCGTTCAATACATCCCCCATGCCGGGCATCGGAGTATTATTCAGTTCAAGAGATTCTTCAAACCGCAATCCCCGGAGGACATTTTTGGACATTTTATTATCCCTGTAAAGTGCCCATAGCCTGTCATTTACTTCATAATAAATAGAAAAATATCGATCATACTCCCCTATTTTATCCAAGAGATCCATTTTTTTCAACGTATCATAAAGCGCATCGTATGAATTTGCATTGAAATCCCAGAGGGTGTTGTCCAGGTCAAAAAAAAGATGAGTGTACTGCATGAATGAAAAATGAAAAATGAAAAATGAATTGAGAGATGAGAAATGAGAAAAGTGGAAAGTGGAGACTGTAGGGGCGATCCTATATGATCGTCCGGTAAAGGATAAAGGGTGAATAAATTAGTCGGTTTCGGAGATTTCTTCTTTTTTCAGGGATTTTCCCTGAAGTACAACAACGATCTCCCCTTTTACCGTTTTGGATTGAAAATGAGCCAGAACTTCACGACATGTTCCCCGGAAATTCTCTTCGAATAGTTTAGAAAGCTCTCTTGAAACGGACACTTGTCGTTCATCTCCGAAATGGGCAATAAACTGATCCAGCAATTTGATCAATCTAAAAGGTGATTCGTAAAAAATCATCGTTCGATTTTCAGATTCAAGTTCGGTCAATCGTTTCTCGCGCCCTTTTTTCTGCGGAAGGAATCCCTCGAAACAGAATTTATCACTCGGAAAACCGGAATTTACCAGTGCCGGAACAAAGGCTGTGGCACCAGGCAAACATTCGACCTCGACTCCTTTTTCGAGACAAGTCCGCACCAATAAAAACCCAGGATCGGATATGGAAGGGGTTCCTGCATCTGAAATCAGCGCAATGGAATCACCTCCTAAAATCTGGTCTGCGATTTTTTCGACCATCTTGTGTTCGTTGAACTTATGATGGGACGCCAATTTCGTTGTGATCTCATAGTGTCTGAGCAGGTGATAAGAGGTGCGGGTATCTTCAGCCAATATTAAATCGACTTCCTTCAAAATACGCACCGCCCTGAAAGTTATGTCTTCAAGGTTGCCGATAGGAGTTGGGACAAGGTATAATTTACTCATGACAAAATAAGTGAAAAATGAAAAATGAAAAACGAAAAATGAAAAGTGAAAAGTGAAAAATGAAAAGTGAAAAATGAAAAATGAAAAATGGAGTCAATCCAAAATTTCACTCTACAAACCTCACGAATTTCGGTACGAAGCCTTCTTTATTTTTCACTATTCATTTTTCATTTTTCACTTATTCCGTAAATCTGCGCCTAATCAGGTGTATAAACTTTTCGGAGGCTTCACTTTTTGTCCAAATAAAGTTAGCTTTTAGATATTCTACTGCCTCCTTTATAGTAAAAAGTTGATCAAGTGACGCTACTGTAGCATCCAATTTTGATTTATCATTATTAAAGAGTTCTCTTTGGAAGAGATAGCGGTCATTCAGGTTCAACCCCTCTCTCAGACTCTTCAAGGGTGCCGGTTTAAATTTTGATGCCTCCTCGATGTTCTCGTCCAGGTTAATTGCAACAGGTTCCTCGGGAGCCGGATGATAATACAAATGTGTTGCTTCAGGGACGATTGGACGATTGGACTGTTGGACAGGAGGACTAGAAGACGGGAGGACTATTGGACTATTAGACTGTTGGTCAGTAGGATGAGAGGATGGGAAAACTATTGGACTATTAGACTGCTGGACGGGAGGATGGTAGGACTCGGCTTCCAATAGTTGCAAAGGTTCACGAGCGGTGTCGAGAGGGAGATCAACATCAAAATGCTGAACCGGTTCCCGAGCGGTGTCAAGTAGGGAGGATTCTTCCAGTTCGAAAGTAGAATCCTCCATAACTGCTTGTTGATCAACAATTGATTCAGGATGAAGAATGGGCAGCTGATTTAACAGCATTTCAAACTCTTTCACTACAATCTTAGATCTGCTGATGGCAAGTTCAATCTCTTCAATGGTCAAATTTTCATCCTCAATCATCCCAATCGCCAATTGCTCCAATATAGCAAGCTCCTCTTTTATTACCCTTAGCCATTTTATCTGATCCATACACCTATATTTTAAGTGAAAAGTGGAAAGTGAAAAGTGAAAAATAAAGAAGGCTTCGTACCAAAGTTCGTGAGGTTTGAAGAGTAAAAGTATGGAGTGGCTCCATTTTTCACTTTTCACTTTTCACTTTTCACTTATTTATCGCGTAAAAATACAAATTTAACCGCATCACTCCACTTCAAATAATGATTGAAAGAAGAAGAAAAAAAACTATTTTTGAACTATGTTTATCGAGAGCAATTTAAATAACGGACGAAAAAGAGGCTGTATTGAAGTTATTGTCGGGTCTATGTTTTCCGGAAAAACGGAAGAGTTGATCCGTCGGCTTCGACGTGCTGAAATAGCTAAGCAAAATGTTGAAATATTCAAACCCACGGTCGACACCAGATATTCGACAACTGACGTGGTTTCCCATAATGAAAACTCCATCCGATCTACGGCAATTGATAATTCTTCGACAATCTTGTTGTTGTCAGGAAATATTGATGTCATAGGAATTGACGAAGCTCAATTTTTTGACGAAAATTTGGTTGAGGTTTGTAATAAATTGGCCGATATGGGAATACGTGTTATCGTTGCCGGACTCGATATGGATTTCAGGGGAATGCCCTTCGGTCCGATGCCCGGATTAATGGCTTGTGCCGAATTTGTCACCAAAGTTCATGCTGTTTGCATGCGATGTGGTCACATTGCTCATTTCAGTCATCGGCTCACTGACGCCGAAAAACAGGTAATGTTAGGAGAAAAAGAGAGTTACGAACCACTTTGCCGAGAGTGTTTCAAGACCATTCATCAAAAATCATGATAATCTATCATCTTGCCGAAATCGCCGCTATCACTCATGGTCGGCTCATTCAGCATGGAACGAAAACTGATTTTCCCATTCGGTATCTTTCATTCGATAGCAGGACAATACTCTCCGGCAAGGAAACGCTATTTTTTGCACTCAAAAATGAACGAAACGACGGACACAATTATATAAGTGAGGCACAAAATAAGGAAGTCACCTCTTTCGTCGTGGATCGGCTTCCGGCTAATCAAAATGAGAACACAACGGTTTCGTTTATTCTGGTAGATAATACACTGGATGCCCTGCAATTATTGGCTGCACATCACCGTCAAAGGTTCAGCTATCCGGTTACGGCAATCACGGGAAGTAATGGCAAAACGGTGGTAAAAGAGTGGCTTGCCGAAATTATTGGTTCCAAGCTTCATGTAATAAGGAGCCCACGCAGTTATAATTCCCAAATAGGAAATCCACTCTCGGTATGGTTAATGGACGATAGTTTTGATCTGGCATTATTTGAAGCGGGGATTTCGAAGCCGGGAGAGATGTCGAAGCTGGAGGCAATTTTGCAACCTGATCGGGGGATTTTTACCCATCTGGGGAATGCCCATCTTGAGAACTTTTCTTCACTTGAAGAGTTGGTTTCAGAGAAGGTTAAGCTCTTCACTCATTGTAAATTAATAGTTTACTGTAAAGACTTCGATCCGATCCAAAAGGCACTTTACAACCTTAAATATACTTCAGAACCCCAATTTTTTTGCTGGTCTGCAATCGGAATAGCTGATTTGCAAATACTTAACAAAGAATCATCCGGTCAATCAACGCTCATCAAGGCACTTTTCAATTCGGAAATCATCCAGATTCAAATTCCATTTACCGATGGAGCCCATATTGAAAATGCCATTCATTGCTGGGCCTATCTTTTGGCTACTGGCTTCGAACCAGGTAGTTACGAAGAAGAATTTCTACATCTTTCAACCATTTCCATGCGACTGGAGATCAAAAAAGGGGTCAACGGATGTGCCATAATTGATGATAGTTACAATTCGGACACTGCTTCCCTTATCAATGCACTTGATTTCCTGGAGCAACAAAATGATGCAAAAAAACTAAAAAGCACCCTCATTCTTTCGGACATTCTTCAGTCCGGGAAAAATTCGGAAGTCCTCTACAGTGAAGTAGCTGAATACATTAGACTTCATAACATCCAATGCCTCATCGGGATAGGGAAAGAAATTAGTCAATATCATTCACTCTTCAAAGTACCTGAAATGAGTTTCTTTCCGGATACCGAAGAGTTTCTGCTTCATTTTCAGGAATCTGATCATCGTAATGAACTGATCCTATTAAAAGGAGCAAGACGTTTTCGATTCGATCGGATTTCTTCCTTGCTGCAAGAGAAGAAACATCAGACCGTGATGGAGATCAATCTTAGCGCCATGGTTCATAATCTAAACCATTATCGCGGACTGCTCAAACCTGATACCAAGATGATGGCCATGGTAAAAGCGTTCTCTTATGGTACAGGATCTGTAGAGGTGGCAAAGATTCTACAGTTTCGCAGAGTTGATTATCTGGCAGTTGCCATCGCGGACGAAGGGATTGAGTTGCGCAATGCCGGCATTGACCTGCCAATTGTCGTCATGAATCCGGAAGAACACAGCTTCAGCACGATGATAGAAAACCGGCTGGAGCCGAATATCTATCGCTTCTCCTTATTGCGAAGCTTTGAGGATGCGGTGAAGAAAAGTGCCGCTACCAATTTTCCGGTACACATTAAAATAGATACCGGAATGAAACGACTTGGTTTCGATTCGGCAGAAGAGATCGTTAAACTGAGTTCCTTCATCAAAGAAAGAGATACGCTCTACATCCGCTCCATTTTCACTCATCTGGCTGTCAGTGAGGATCCTGCCAACGATAATTTCACCCGACTTCAATTTGAACTATTTCAGAGACTTAGAAAGATAGTCACAGAAGGCTTTGACTACAAGATACTGCTTCACATCCTTAATTCTGCAGGAATAGAGCGATTTCCGGAGATGCAACTGGATATGGTGAGACTTGGCATTGGCTTGTATGGAGCTAGTAGTGGTGAATCCGTTCACTTGAAAAATGTTGCAACGCTAAGGTCAACCATTTCCCAAATAAAAACCGTTCTCCTCGGCGACTCGGTAGGCTATGGCCGAAAATTTTTGGCAGATAGACTTACCAGGATTGCGGTAATCCCAATAGGATATGCCGATGGGTACAGTAGAAGGCTTGGCAATGGCGTTGGAAGTGTGATTATCAACGACCTATCTGCCCCAATAATTGGATCTGTCTGCATGGATATGTGCATGGCTGATGTAACTGAAATTGAATGCCGGGAAGACGATACGGTACTACTATTTGGCGAAGGGCAACCTGTCAGTGAAGTAGCAAAATGGATGGAAACGATTCCTTATGAGGTACTTACAACGGTTGGACAGAGGGTGAAGCGGATCTACTTTGAAGAGTGAAAACAATTACAAATTACAAATTAAAGATTACAAATTGAGGTTCCAGGTGATTACTGTTATTATAGTATGTTTAAAATCAGTAAATTAAAAATATTAACCCAACTTGCTTGATGTCATTTTGTAATTTGTAATTCTTTCAGCCTTGCTTGGATATTTTCTCCAATTTGCAGAGGTCCGTAATCTTGATTTTCCGGCCATCCATGGAAATAATTTTTTCGCCGGCAAAAGTGGAAAGCGTGCGGATGGCATTTGATGCCGTCATGTTGGACAGACTTGCTAAATCTTCGCGGGAGAGATAGACTTTCAGCGTTTGGCTGTCATTTTCAAACCCATATTTTTCTTTCAGAAATAGAATCGATTCGGCCAATCTTCCGCGTATATGTTTTTGGGTTAAGCTAACAGTCCGATGATTTGAATGACCTAATTCAAGTGCGAGATCTTTTAGCAGTGCAAGAGAGAAATCAGAATTTTTCAATAATACCTGATACAAAATATGAGGAGGGATTGTAATAATCTCAGAATCTTCAATAGCAATTGCTGTTCCATTGTGCGCTTCACACGCAAGAAGTGAGCGATAACTTATCAACCCATTCTCTGTAAACATCCTGATAATCTGCTCTCTGCCGCTAATCCCCTCTTTGATCATTTTCACTTTACCTTCCTTCAAAAATTTCATTCCGACGGGTGTATCACCCTCCATGAAGATGTAATCATTTTTACGGTAACGTGTAACGGTACAATTTGCGTTAAGGACAGACATCTCTTCGGGAGAAAGCAAATTAAAAATGCAGTTCTCCCCTTTGAATTGACTTTCAGAACCAAAACGATCGGGCATTGTTGTGAAAAAATGTTTTATAACATGTCAAAGTTACAAAAAACTAATAAATAACAGCTGTTCATTTTTTTATTCGTTTTTTAAAGCGGATACCTTGCAACAATGGGCATTTTTCGCCCAAATCCGAATGCCTTTGAGGAGATTCGCAGGGTTGGCGGTGCCTGAAATCGCTTGTATTCATTCCTATTTACAAGGGATACCACTTTACGGACGACCGTTTCATCAAATCCGAAGGCAATCAATTCCTGAACACTCTTTACCAGATCGATATATTGAAAAAGGATTGCATCCAGCAGTTCATAATCAGGTAATGAGTCGGAATCTTTCTGGTCGGGTCTTAGTTCTGCGGAAGGTGGCTTTGAAATAGTGTTTTGCGGAATTATCTCTTCATCTCGATTGATAAATCTTGTCAGTTGGTATACTTCAGATTTGTACAGATCTCCCAGAACCGATAATCCACCGTTCATGTCTCCATATAAGGTGCCATACCCCACGGCAGCCTCACTCTTATTGGATGTATTAAGCAGGATATATCCGAATTTGTTACAGAAGGCCATTAGTATACTTCCCCTAATCCGAGCTTGGATATTTTCTTCCGTCACATCGTATGGTAATCCATCAAATATTTTAGCCATGGCAATATCAAATTGTTCGGCAATCCCATGAATCGGAACTGTCTCGAATTCAACTCCCAAACGATTGGCCAATTCAATAGCATCTGTGACGGAATGATCAGAAGAATATTTAGATGGCAATAGCAGTACTTTTACATTTTCGGCGCCTAAAGCTTTGACCGCAAGAACAAGTGTTAAGGCCGAATCGATTCCACCTGACAAACCCAGAGTTGCATTTTTAAATCCTGATTTTCTAAAATAGTCAGCTATTCCAAGAACTAAAGCCTGGTATATCTTTTCGGCCGATTCTGATGGTGGTTGTATCATCCTTTCTCCACTATCCAAGGTATCGACAATGGCAAAATCCTCCCTGAAATAGGCTAATTCCCGAACCACATTCCCTTGCTTATCGATTAGAATTGAACCACCATCAAAAATCAACTCCGTCTGGGCTCCTACCTGATTCAGATAAATAATCGGGACTTTATATTTTATAGCATTTTCGATCAAAATCTCCTTCCTCAATTTTTCCTGATGATAGGAAAAAGGAGAAGCAGACAGATTGATAACTAAATCCGGATTTTGCTTGCAATTTTCCTCCATTGGAGAAGTAGCATATAGATTCTCTCTGCCAAAAGAGCTCGTCACCTTTTGGTTAAACCATATATCTTCGCAGATTGTTATTGCAATTTTTAGTCCTTGCAACTCAATAAGGTTGAACTCCTTATTTGATTCAAAGTGACGATATTCATCAAAGACGTCATACGTTGGAAGAAGCGTTTTGTGATGAACGCTTTTTATAATCCCATCGTTTAAAAAGAAGGCCGAATTATAGAGCATCTTGCCATTTGGACTCGGATTAATACTCGGCCCACCAACTAAGGCCGCAATCCCAACACAATGTGATGCAATCTTCGCTATTGCATCGAGGGATTCCTGAATAAATTCAAGCCTCTCCAGCAGATCATTAGGATAATAACCGCATACAGAAAGTTCAGAAAATACAACCAAATCAGCCTTCTCTTCTTTCGCTCTTTCTATCGAAGAAATGATGCGAGCACTGTTATCCGGAAAATTTCCAACATGATAATTCAATTGAGCCAGGGCAATCCTCATGTGTCTCTATAAATAAATGAAATTATTAAAATGAATTTTTGAGGGTGCAATACATATAAGTACACACCGATCGGACAAAAATAGATAAATTCACACCCTTAAACAATGAGGAAAAAATGCTATTGAGAAGCAGCGATGATAATTAGAAATTACAAATTACAAATTGGAGGAAAACAGTGTTATGCGTTTGATTTATAAATATATATGTTTTTTTATTTTATTGTTTATCCTATCAGGATGTCACCGAAATCCGCTAAATATTGATGTATCCGGAATTGATTTAACGGTAAATATCAAGCGGTTGGATCAGGAATTGTTCAAGGTTACCTCAGAAAATATCCAACGTGTTGTACCTGAATTACAGGAGAAATTTGAACCGTTTTTTAATATCTACAACCAGGAAATTCTGGCTATTGGTAATCCGCACGACTCCTTATACAATGGGTATCTTTTAACTTTTTTACGGGATTCGATGCTAGTGAAATCCAAATTTATCGTGGATTCAGTATTCCCCAATTTCGATACTCAGGCATCACAGCTTGAGTTAGCATTCAAACACTATAAATATTACTATCCTGATCTTCAAATTCCTACTGTATATACTTATTTGTCAGGCTTTAATCAGTCAATCGTCGCCACGCCAAATTCACTCGGTATCAGCCTTGACAATTATTTGGGTTCAGAAAATCATTTTTACCGGCAGCTGGGCATTTTTGAATACAAAAGAAGGAACATGCATCCATCCAAAATTGTCTATGACGCGCTGCACAGTTGGGTCTCCCAACAGTTTGAATACAAAGCTAATAATGAAAATTTAATTTCCCGAATGATCTATCAAGGGAAGCTTCAATATTTTTTAGATGCGATGATTCCGGATGGACCGGATAGTTTAAAAATTGGGTATTCAAAAGATCAACTTATTTGGTGCAAAACCAATGAGAAGGAGATGTGGAGCTACCTGGTAGAGAAGAAAATGTTGTTCTCCGGAGATAGAATGGAGATAGTTCGATTTATCAATCAGGCTCCATTTACAACGCCTTTCGGACAAAAGTCCCCTGGAAGAACAGGCGTTTGGATTGGATGGCAGATTGTTAAGAACTATATGTCAAAAAATCCCAAAGTGACGATACAAGTGTTGATGGCAGATAATGACTACCATAAGCTCTTGAATGATTCGGGGTATTCGCCGGACTAGTTGCCACAAGTGATTATACTATTCCAATTTTTTACAACGGGCGCACCTTTATATTTCTGAACCATACGTCATTACCATGATCCTGCAATGCGATGTATCCCTCTTTGGGCACATTGACCCAATCTGGATTCATGGCAGGAAATTTTGAATTCCTCACCAGTTCATTCCATTCAGGTGTCCATAAATGATATTCCAGAATTGTTTCGCCATTTTGTTTGTGAACAACAGTACCCTGGTAGCATATTATCTCGACGCTGTTCCACTCTCCAACTGGTTTTGCATTTTGCGGATTAGCGGGAATCAAATCATACAGTGATCCGGCCTTACGGTTTCCGTCTTTACCTAACAGTGCATCCGGATGACGGTCGTTGTCAAGTACTTGGAACTCTGGGGCGGTTTTCCAGATTGGCCAGCCGTTTTTTTCTGCCCCCAAATAGAAAATACCAGAATTTCCACCTTCGGAAATTTTCCATTCAATCTTAAGATCGAAATTAGAAAACTGTTTGGAGGCATATAAAATATCACCCCCATTGGCCGCTCCAGCTTCCCCTCTGCCAGAACTTACACATTTCAGTGTTCCGTCGTCAACAATCCACCCGGCAGGGAAATCGGTTTTATTAACACCTCTCCATCCTTCGCTGGTTTTTCCATTGAATAGCAAAATCCATCCTTGAGCTGCCTCCGATGCAGACAATTTATTCATCTCATACACGTGAGCACTTTTTTGAGGTTCGCTCCCTTTTGAAGAATCAGAACCTGCTTTTTTGGGAGGAGTATTACAACTGGCTATTACAATTGCCAATAAGGTAAAAATCGCAAGGTCAAGTTTCATAAGTCTATGATTTAAATTATTAATTATCAGGCACAATTCGTAAAAAATTTCTTCCCCTGAGACAGAAGCATAATGGAGCTCCTTCTATTTTAAAAATTGTTTTGATTTTAAATAATATATTTGCTAAAATACAAATAAAATAGGAAACAAATAAAAAAGTTAATAAATTATCCTCTTAGCCATCGAAACGTTGTAACTTTGAACTCAATAAAAACATAATTTCTAACATTCGAAAACGAATATATGGCTAAAAGAATAGGCATCTTAACAGCTGGTGGTGATTGTCCAGGATTGAATGCAGCGATTCGTGGTGTAGGGAAAACGGCCATATTAAATCATGGCATGGAAGTGATCGGATTTACTGCCGGATTTAGTGGCCTAATATGGAAAGAATATGTAGAATTGGATGAATCAAAACTTTCAGGTATTCTCACGGTTGGAGGAACAATTCTGGGCACGTCTCGTGAAAAACCATTTAAAATGGAAAAAGGAGAAGAAACCAACGAGAAACCGGCACTAATAAAGAAAAATTACCTTGATCTTCAACTCGATTGTTTGGTTTGTATCGGAGGAAACGGAACCATGAAAACAGCTTGGCAGTTGCAAAAAATGGGAATTAATGTGATTGGTATTCCAAAAACAATAGATAATGATGTTTATGGGACAGAAGTGACATTTGGTTTCGACTCGGCAGTTACCATTGCAACGGAGGCGATAGACCGACTGCATACCACAGCAAATTCACATCAACGAGCCATGGTTATAGAGGTCATGGGGCACGATGCCGGATGGATTGCATTGTATGCAGGATTAGCGGGAGGCGGGGATATTATTTTGATTCCAGAGATCAAATACAACATTGATAGTGTATGTGACACGATTGAAAAAAGGTTCTCCATGAAAAAACCTTATTCCATTGTCGTTATTGCAGAGGGAATCGAACATCCCTCAACTATTTCTGCATCAGCTTATATCGCTGAAAGAATTCAAACTTTAACGGGCATTGAAACTCGGGATACGCGATTGGGATATGTACAACGAGGAGGTAGTCCGTCGGCAATGGATCGGATACTTGCCACAAGATACGGAGCTTACGCTGTGGAGTTAATCTCAAAGGGCGATTACGGTCAGATGGTTGCTGTAAGAAATGGAAAAATCGGGGCAATTCCACTCGAAAAAGTTGGAGGCAAGCTAAGTCTTGTTGATCCTAACGACTCGCTGATTGAGAAAGCCCGTAATATGGGTGTTTATTTCGGTGATGAATAAAATATTTTTTTTAAATTTGACCCGTTGGTTCGCTTAGTACACGTATATACAGTTAATTATAAATTTATAATTTAATTTCAAATGAAATATTCAGTTCGAATTTTGACAGTAGCTCTCTTTCTTCTTTTTGGCTTGAATGCAGTGGCTCAATCCAATGCTAATCTTGTATTTGAAAGTATGGAGCATGATTATGGAAAAATCAAGGAAGATGCAGGTCTGGCTAATTATAATTTTAATTTTAAGAATACGGCGAGTGTTCCTCTGGTAATCTCCGCTGTAAGCGCATCCTGCGGATGCACCACTCCTGAATGGCCCAAAGAACCGATACTTCCCGGAAAGTCAGGTTTCATCAAAGTATCGTATAATCCGCTTAACCGTCCGGGAAGCTTTAACAAGACGATTACCGTTGTAGCCAATATTCCAAATGGATCCATCGTTCTAATGATCAAAGGAGAAGTGATGCCAAAATCGCTTACTATTGCTGAGCAATATCCAATTGACCTTGGTAAACTAAGAATGTTGAACAACAATTTGTCTTTTGTACGCATAAAAAACAATGAGGTAAAATTCGATTCGTTGAAATTCATCAATACTACAGACAGCACAGTTAAAATCGCTTTCAAAGGTATCCCTGCTTATGTCACTATCAAAGCAAATCCGGCGATAGTAAAACCAAACGGGACCGGTTTCTTCGTTATCTCTTTTGACGGCTCAAAGGTTCCTGAATTGGGTTTCCAGATGTCGAGAGTTTATTTGACTTTCAATGGTGTTGAGAATTACAATTACGGTGTCAATGTTAGTGCAACAGTCGAGGAAGATTTCTCAAAATTATCTCAAAAGGAGCTTCAAAATGCACCTGCCATTGATTTCAATGAGCGAGTTTACGATTTTGCAGAAATCACCGAAGGGCAAAAAGTTGAGTACACCTTTAAAGTTCTTAATAAAGGGAAAAGTGACCTTCTGATCCGCAGTGTGAAGGCTTCATGTGGCTGTACTGCAGCAAATCCGACCTCAAATGTGATCAAACCTGGAACAAATACAGATCTTAAAGTTGTGTTTGACTCCAATGGAAAACTTGGTTTGCAAAACAAGACTATCACTATTATCTCTAATGATCCCAATTCTTCAACCTCCATTCTGAGAATTTCAGGCACTGTGAGTGCAAAAAAATAATATGTTACATCCGGAAAATAATCCGAAGTATGTTGGGCTAAACGTCAATAAGGGGATCGAACAACCTGAGGCAGTTAGCTCTGACTCTGTTCACCGCTTTCTGAGGAATAGCCAAAGTAAGGAATTATCTGTGAATGAATATTTTGAAGGAATTCTTCATGGTAACCGGACTATCTTAAGCAGGGCTGTTACTCTGATTGAAAGTAATAAATCAGCGCATCAACAAATTGCGCAGAAAATAATCAGCCGATGTCTTCCCTACTCAGGAAAATCTGTTCGCATAGGTATTACAGGAGTACCCGGATCCGGCAAAAGTACATTTATTGAGTCTTTTGGGACATACCTCACCTCCTTAGGGAAGAAATTAGCAGTTTTAGCAATTGATCCCAGCTCAGAGCGTTCAAAAGGGTCCATTTTAGGAGATAAAACCAGGATGGAGGAACTTTCCGCAGATCCGAATGCTTATATTCGGCCAAGTCCGTCGTCCGGATCATTAGGAGGTGTTGCCAGGAAAACAAGAGAGACCATCCTATTGTGTGAAGCAGCAGGTTTTGATACAATCCTAATTGAAACCGTCGGAGTTGGTCAATCCGAAACGGTGGTACATTCGATGGTCGATTTTTTTCTTTTACTTCAAATCTCTGGTGCCGGGGACGAATTGCAGGGAATAAAGCGAGGCATCATGGAAATGGCTGATACCATTGTGATTAATAAAGCGGATGGAGATAACATCCATCGTGCTAATACCGCAGCTGCATTGTACAAAAATGCATTGCACCTCTTTCCACCAACCAGTTCAGGGTGGATTCCGCAAGTTAAAATATGCTCTTCCTTACAAAAAACCGGTATCGGCGATATATGGCAATGCCTGGAAGACTATTTCAATTTGGCAAAAGGAAATAATTATTTTGAGAAGCGGCGTGCCAACCAATCAAAATATTGGATGTTTGAGACCATAGAGGAGAATCTTAAGTATAATTTCTATCATAATAAAACAGTCAAAACAGTCCTTGCCAACCTTGAAAATAAGGTTTCAGATGAAAAGATAAGTCCTTTTGTTGCAGCCCATCAATTACTTGAGAAATATTTTGATGCTATTAGCAAACAGTAAGGACTCCTTTCTAAAATGTTTCTATTTTTAACCTCTTCAATT
>JBBQJE010000069.1:0-14275 GCA_038325635.1 Bacteroidales bacterium | reverse complement strand
GTGGCACTGATTTTAAGCTTGAAATATCCTGTTTTATCGCTGTAAGTGCCCTTTTGGCTGCCTTTCAATTGGATATTTACGCCTGCAAGAGGTTGGTTGTCAGTTCCTAGTATTTTACCGGAAAGAACTACTGACGACTCTTGTCCAAAAGCTGGGAAGAGTATAATCAGATGAATAAAAAGTAAAACTAGGAGCCGGCCACAGGTCATAATGAGATTGGTCTAACATCACCATAAAAGTATTTAATTATTGTTAGGTAGATGCGAGGTTCTAAAATGATTGTAGAATAGAGTGCTCAATTTTGATTAATTTTGTCTTTTGATTCAAAATTAATTATGGCGCAAAAACAAAGACCCCTCACTTCCGTATTGATAAAACCGGCTGGACCGGATTGCAATCTTCAATGTACGTATTGTTTTTATCTTGAAAAGGAGGCACTTTTCCCTGAGACGAAAAATCACCGGATGACTCCTGAAATTCAGGAGGAACTTATTCGTCAGGTGATGCAGCAATCCGGGAAAGAGGTTTCTATTGCCTGGCAGGGTGGTGAACCGGCACTCATGGGACTGGAATTTTACCAACGTGTTATCGAATTGGAAACGAAATATGGTCATGGCAAAGTAGTTGGGAATGGTTTTCAGACGAATGGAACATTGCTAGATCGGGATTGGGCTAAATTTTTCAAGAAATATGACTGGCTTATTGGTCTATCGCTGGATGGCCCAGAACATATTCACGATAGGTATCGGGTAAATAAAGGACAGCAAAAAACCTGGAGTGTCGTTGAAGAAAAAGCTCGGATGTTACTTGAAGAAGGTGCGTCGGTGAATGCAATGTGTTGCATAACTGATTATTCTGCCGATTATCCTGAAGAGTTGTATAATTATTATAAAAGTCTGGGACTTACCTGGATGCAGTTTATTCCAATTGTTGAGCCAGATCCAAATGATCCATCGAAGGCAGCTTCTTTTTCTTTAACTGCTGAGAAATATGGGAAATTTCTGGTTAAACTATTTGACCTCTGGTTAGGCGATTTTGTTAACGGCGAACCCACAACGTCAGTCAGGCATTTTGAATCGGTATTCTATTCTTATGTCGGACTTGAATCGCCTGAATGCACAATGATGAAAGAATGCGGACCTTATGTAGTGGTGGAGCATAATGGTAATATCTACTCTTGCGATTTTTTCGTTGAACCTCGTCACCGACTGGGAAATCTGAAAAACGACAAAATTATTAATATGCTAAACAGCAAAAAGCAGGATGATTTTGGCAAGGCAAAAGCAATGTTACCTCGAAAGTGCCGTTTCTGTCCATGGTTGTCCAAATGTTTTGGTGGATGCACAAAGGACCGGGTTAAAGATCCTGAAGATCAGCGTCTTCCTCGCTTTTGTGAAGCATACATCCATTTTTTTGAACATGCCGATGCAACTATGAAAGTACTGGCCCAAAACTGGATGCAGAAGCAATCCGATTATACCGAAAAAGAACAAACAAGAGGAAATTATTGGGCGTTTCAAGACAAGAAGTGAAAAATGATTCGTGAAAAATGAAAAATAGGACTTGAGATATGAGACAGGAGAAAAATGTTGAAAGCAGCATTTTCACTTTAGCCTTTATCCTTTAGCCTTTATCCTTATAGAACAATATGATCAAAAAACTATTATTGGGAGTGGAGGCGATTGGCCAAGGAGCGATTGACGGCGGTATATCCGGCGTTTATGCCTATCCGGGTACGCCTTCAACCGAAATCACAGAATACATTCAGGAGAACGAGGTCGCGATAGCACGTAACCTGCATCGCCAATGGTCGGCCAATGAAAAGACCGCCATGGAAGCGGCTTTGGGAATGTCGTATGCCGGCAAGCGTACTTTGGTCTGCATGAAACATGTGGGATTGAATGTTGCCGCCGACGTATTCATGAACATTGCTATTACCGGAATTAATGGCGGAATGATCATCGCCGTGGCCGACGATCCTTCGATGCACTCCTCCCAAAATGAGCAGGATTCAAGGTATTACGGGAAGTTCGCTTTGATACCGATTTTGGAACCAACCGACCAGCAGGAAGCATACAACATGGCAATCGCAGGTCTTGATTTATCCGAGAGGACGGGCATTCCCGTGATGATTCGCATTACCACTCGG
Organism: Bacteroidales bacterium; assembly: GCA_038325635.1. GTDB lineage: Bacteria > Bacteroidota > Bacteroidia > Bacteroidales > Prolixibacteraceae > CAINVV01. The sequence continues at coordinate 12,126 of JBBQJE010000069.1, read as the reverse complement.
TTAGCTCATTCGCGTTCAGCAGTAAGCTTAATTGAAACTGCCCGAACAGAAAATGAGATCTCATTGCCCAAAAATCCAATGCAATTTGTCCTCCTTCCTCACAATGCTCGGAAAAGATACCAGAGTTTGCTTGATCAACAGATTGATTTTCTGAAGGAATCGGAGGAGTCTCGTTTCAACAAATTCATTGACGGGGTTGATAATAGCCTCGGAATTGTTTGCTGCGGTATCGCTTTCAACTATTATAAGGAAAACTATCCAGGTGTATCTCCTTATCCGATTGTAAAAATTTCACAATATCCACTACCGGCTAAGCTGTTGAAGCAACTTGAATCGCAAGTTGATGAAATTCTTGTCCTGGAAGAGGGTTACCCTTTGGTAGAAGAGCAGTTGAAAGGATTTTTTGAACGCGGTAAAAAAATTCTGGGACGCCTCGATGGCACTTTGCCTCGTACCGGCGAGTTGAACCCTGATCTTGTTGCAATTGCGCTCCATTTGGAAAAATCGGCAGTTCAAGATTCTGCAGAAATTTTAGTGGGCAGACCACCCGCACTTTGCAAAGGCTGCGGTCACCACGATACCTATCGGGCCTTGAACGAAGTGATGGTGGAATATGGTAAAGGAAAAGTCTTCTCAGATATTGGCTGTTATACCCTCGGTGCCCTTCCACCATACAATTCAATTTACAGCTGCGTGGATATGGGAGCCTCGATAACAATGGCCAAAGGTGCCGCTGATGCTGGTCTTTTCCCTTCCGTGGCCGTTATTGGTGATTCTACTTTTACCCATTCGGGGATGACCGGATTGCTGGATGCCGTCAATGAAAAATCAAATATTGTACTGATTATTGGCGACAATGAATCCATCTCTATGACTGGCGGACAGGATTCCTCTGCTTTGGGACGACTTGAAGCCATTTGCGAGGGAGTTGGTGTATTGCCTGATCATATCCACGTATTGGAATCATTGCCGAAAAATCACGAGCTATTGGTCGAATTACTTCGAAAAGAAATTACTTACAACGGTGTATCCGTCATCATTCCACGCCGCGAGTGCATTCAAAAGTTGGCACGACGCAAGAGGAATTAACTTCTTTAAAATATTTCAACTGAAGAAATTGCGTATAAATCATAATTGTAAAACAATCGAAAGCCTATAAAATGAAGTGCGACATAGTTTTAGCTGGAGTTGGCGGACAAGGAATTTTATCCATCGCGACCGTTTTGGGGCATGCGGCAGTAGAAAATAATCTTTTCCTGAAGCAGGCCGAAACTCATGGAATGAGTCAGCGGGGTGGTGCCGTTCAATCATATCTCAGGCTGTCTGACCAGCCTATCTATTCCGATCTGATTCCTTCAGGCGAGGCTCAACTTATCCTTTCTGTAGAACCTCTGGAATCCTTGCGCTATCTGAGTTTTCTTTCATCAGATGGCTATGTGATCACCAACACAACCCCTTTTATCAATATTCCGGATTATCCCGATCCGGATGAAGTATTAAATGCAATTAATAAATTACCTAGAGTGATTGCGATTGATGCTGAGCATGTTGCAAAAATCGCAGGTAACCTCAAATCATCCAATATGGTGATGCTCGGTGCTGCATCCCCTTTTATTGAACTTCCGCTAAGTAGCCTTGAAAAGGGTATTCGGGAGATTTTTTCAAGAAAAGGAGAGGAAATGATAGCTGTAAACTTAAAGGCTTTCCATGCAGGAAGAGCTTATTCTGAACAAATTCTGAACAGGTTAAAATAAATTACCATGATTCTACCGGGAAGATACAATACCCTAAAAGTAGTGAAGTTCGTCGATTTCGGAGTTTATCTCGACGGTGCTGAAATGGGGGAAATTTTACTGCCTGCCCGTTATGTCCCCGAGGAATGTGAGGTTGGTCAGGATCTGGAGGTATTTATTTACCTCGACTCTGAAGACCGCATAATCGCTACGACCGAAAAGCCGTATGCCCAGGTTGGCGAGTTTGCCATGCTAAGGGTGAATGCTGTCAATAACATTGGTGCATTTCTTGACTGGGGTTTGATGAAAGATCTGCTCGTTCCTTTTCGCGAACAAAAGATGAACATGGTAGAAGGAAGATCCTATCTGGTTTATGTTTATGTGGATCCCGATTCTAAAAGGATCGCAGCTTCAGCCAAGCTGGAGAAATTTCTGGATAATGTTATCCCTGAATATCAGATTGGAGAGGAAGTTTCTCTTATCATCGAAAGCGAGAGCGATCTTGGATATAATGCCATTATCAATCACCTGCACAGGGGTATTCTTTACCACGATGAGCTCCCTGCTCCAATGAAGAAAGGACAGCATCTGAAGGCCTATATCAAAAAAATCAGGGAGGATAAAAAAATTGATTTGTCGCTCTATCGCCCTGGTTATGAGCAGGTGGATGCGGTCTCTCAGAATATATTGGATCGTTTGAAAGAGGCAGGCGGATTTCTTCCTCTGACAGACAAAAGCGATGCAGTAATTGTTTTTGACCATTTTGGTATCAGTAAAAAAGTATTTAAAAAAGCGATCGGCGCACTTTACAAACAACGAAGAATTTTGTTGGAACCCAATGGAATAAAATTAATGTGCTAATAAAGATTAGTGCGTTAGACTAAAATCGTGATCGATAAATACCAACAAATCCCTTTATGATTAGCACATTAGCATATTAGCATATTAGCATATTATTAAGAATTATATTATTTTTTAACAATACGAATAATATTGTCGCATTTGACTTATTTTTGTGCCCTTGTCTCTAAAATTAAGTTTATTAACTACTTATTGCTGAATGGAGAATAGTCATACAGGGATTAAGAAAGTCACATTTGCAGGACTCGTTATCACGCTTGGTATTGTTTATGGCGACATAGGTACTAGTCCGTTGTATGTGATGAACGCCATCATGAAGGCTGGGATTGAGGTAAATGCATTGCTGATTTATGGAGCGCTTTCTTGTATTATTTGGACACTAACTCTCCAGACTACTTTTAAATATGTGATAATTACATTGCAGGCAGATAACCACGGGGAGGGTGGAATCTTTGCACTATTTGCCTTAGTTCGTAGAAAGACGAACCTAATTGCCATTATAACGATGCTTGGAGGTAGTGCTTTACTCGCCGATGGTGTTATTACCCCAGCTATTACGGTGACTTCTGCCGTTGAGGGATTAAATATCATCTATTCAAATATTCCGATTGTTCCGATTGTTCTAACGATTTTTCTGCTGCTTTTCTTCTTTCAACAATTTGGATCCGGATTGATTGGCAGTATTTTTGGCCCTGTTATGTTCCTCTGGTTTATTCTGTTGGCTGTCCTTGGAATTAGTCAGTTAACCCATGGAATCGGCGTGATGGCAGCATTGAATCCGTACTATGCCTATAAATTTCTGGCCACCTATCCTCAGGCGATCATCCTGCTGGGTGCTGTGTTCCTCGCCACAACAGGAGCTGAAGCACTCTATTCTGATCTTGGGCATTGTGGTATAAAAAACATTAGAATCACCTGGGTGTTTGTTAAAATTTCCCTGATACTCAATTATCTTGGGCAAGGTGCCTGGTTACTGGATCACCTTTCAGAAGCCAAAAACGTTAATGTATTCTACTCACTAATGCCACACTGGTTTTTGATACCTGGAGTTATCATTGCCACTTCTGCCGCTATTATTGCCAGTCAGGCATTAATCAGTGGCTCATACACACTTATTAGTGAAGCGATTACCTTAAATATTTGGCCCAGAATCAAGGTGCTTTATCCAACCTCAGTGAAAGGACAGGTTTATATCCCGTTTGTTAACTGGCTATTATGGGTCGCTTGTTCCTTTGTAGTTATCTATTTTCAGAAGTCATCCAACATGGAGGCAGCGTATGGACTGTCAATTACCATTACCATGATCATGACCACTCTTCTTTTGTCGGTTTATTTAGCCAAAAGGAAGTTGAATATATTCTTTCGTGTTTTCTTACTTTCCCTATTCTTAACCATTGAAGGCACCTTCCTGTATGCCAATTTGCATAAATTTATGGATGGTGGTTGGTTAACGATCCTACTCGCCTCGCTCTTCTTTTCCGTGATGTACGGATGGTATTTTGGCCGTAAGATCAAAAATAAATTCATCACCTTCACGAGTTTGAAAAAGGAGGTCGAAGTAATTCACGAATTGAGCATGGACTATAATGTACCTAAGATTGCTACCAATCTGGTGTACATTACAAAAGCCAATAAACTTGATCAGATTGAGTCAAAAATCATGTTCTCCATCTTCAACAAGCACCCCAAAAGGGCCAATACCTATTGGTTCCTGCATATTGACAGTTTGGATACTCCCGATACCTTCGAATATACGGTTCACCATATTGTGCCCGGCGTTGTTATTAAGGTTGAATTCCATCTTGGATTTAAGATTGAAAGACGAATCAATGTCTATTTCAAACAGGTACTCGAAGATTTGGAGAAAACGCACGAAATAAGCATGGTTAGCCACTACAAATCACTGAAGAGACATTCTATTCCAGCTGATTTCTTGTTTGTTAACCTCGACAGAGTTCTGATTAACGACTATAAGCTTCCTCCTCTAAAGCGCTTTACCATGGGATTGCATAATTTTATCCGCCGAATGGGTATCAATGACGTAAAAGCTTATGGATTAGATACAAGTAACGTTATCGAAGAGAAGATCCCAATTGTTATTGCCAGAGAAGAGAAAAAGCGAATTAAGCGTTTACAGCGCTACGAGAAGGAGATTGTTTGATCGTTCAATTTAATGGCCGTTTTGTTGAAAACAGACGAATTTTGTTTTATGTGATTTTTAACTTCAAATCAATAAGCTTCAAGACAACGACTAAATCGTCTGGAGTAACGGCAGAATCCGTAAATACAATTGGGTCAACGTTCGCTGAATTTTCATTAAACCAGACATTAGACAAAATCTAACGATTTTAATAGATTCCCGGAATCAACCTTTTGGTGCGTTTCCGGTAATCAAGATAATCTTGTCCCATTTGTTCCACCATAAATTTCTCCTCTACACTGATCCGGTAAATAAAACCTGCCAAAACCGGCACCATCATCCCAACAATCGACAACCAATTTGCCAATGAAATGGAACATCCCAGCAGCAGCATTATTTGTCCAAGATAGCCCGGATGACGGATGAATTTATACATTCCGGTTTCAATCAAGGAGTGGTTCTCGATTTTCGTAACCGTGAAGGTGAATTGCTTTTTTAAAGTGAGGATGGAAATAATTCGGATGATTAACCCTATAATCATTAGAATCAACCCAATTGTAAAATAGGTATTCCAATGGTTCAGCCTGCCGAACTTGTTAGCACCGATCCAAAATGAAAGTGTGAAGCCCAAAGTGATGGCTACAATGATTGCCCAGACGCTGCCTTTGTCGCTCGATTTTTCGATGATATTACCTTTCTTTTGAATTCTACTCAAAACAAATTCAAAAATGGCATATAGATAAGAAAAGGAGATAAGGAAAATTAACTTTGGATTCATCTTAACAATTATTTTGTTCAACCTACTTCAAACAACCTACTTTGTGAAATATACCACCTACAACCTAATTCTTAATCAATTTTACTAATCTAAAATTTCCATTCCAGTCTGCGCCCTCATCCGATACCGCTGTTAATCCAGAATATTTAAGAATTGATTCCAGGTCGCGGGTTAAATCGGACGCTATAATATTTGCAAAGAAGTTGACGAATTTTCGCCGAAGGGAGATACCTCTGCCTTTTGGAACAAATTTATCGAAAACAACCATCGTCCCGCCACTTTTTAAAACCCGCGAAGCTTCATTGATACAAGCAATTGGGTCCGGAATTACCGCCAATATCAAATGTAGTATTATCTTATCGAAAGTTTGATCTCCAAAACTTAACACTTGGCCATCCATCACAATCGCTTCTAAATTTCTCTTTAGCAATAAATTGCGCTTCTTCGTGCGTTCAATCATTGATGGGGTAAGATCAGTGGCCGTAATTTCACAATTATCCGGTAAAAATTCAAGATCCAGCCCCGTACCAGCGCCAACAATCAGCACTTTCTCCCCAGTCATGACCTGTAACGACTCAATGGATTTTCTCCTTGAATTTTCGAAAATGCGTGCTATCAAGTCATAACCAGGGGTGTATAATGTGTAGCGAATTCTATTCCAAGTGTTTGTGTTTATTTTCATCTGCGAGGCTTATTTTCCCGCACCCTGATTTCCTCTGTTTTCTTCATGTTTCTTTGAACTTTTACTGGTCGACCAACATCCTTACCATAGTATTTTACCGGTTCGGCAGGATGGGTTGAAACAACTCTCCGATCCGGAAATTCTCGTCTGATGGTATTCTCTTCCCGTTTCACTTCTCTATTTTCGTTTCTGTTTTCGAAGCGGTTGGTTTCTTCTCGTCTGGATTCATTTCTCCTCATACTGGAATTATCTTCCCGATCGTTGTCATAATGCTTGTTGTAAACGATCCTTCGTTCATTCTCGTTGAATCCACGCAAGCGACGTTCCCGGTCATTGTATCTGTCCCGATAAACCGTTCGGTAGTAATAGCGAGGATAATGTGAGACATAATAGTTGGAATGCCTCCACGGTTCGTAAACACGGGCATCCAAGGCAACAATAAAACAATCGTTTAGATCGTACCACGAATAGGCACGAGGCAAAGACCGTCCAAACAACCATTCACCATCTTCCAGGTAGATGAACTCGCGGTTCCTTACATCGTAGTAACATTCGATATCAGGAAAGTAATAGTAATTTACCTGATCCGTTCTGTCGTAATATGGAGCCCACGAAGGAAGGTCAACATTTACGCGGACACCAAACTTTTGAGCAACTGCTACCGTACTATAACTGGCTAAAAATAGGATTATGATTAGTACAATACCCTGAAAGTTCCATTTAACAAATTGGTGTCCTTCAGGATTATTTTCTAAAATATGACTCTTACTAGTTTTCATTTGATTCAATTTTAAGTTAACCTTGCTATTTGTTCCTTCATTTACACAAACAATCACGCAACTACCGTACCAAAAATGGAGAATGGTGAAGGTTGAATTGTTAAAAAAATAAAATCGTCCTGGATTTATTTTTTAATGGAACAATTTGTCGAATCCGACGGCCACAAAATATGCCGCAGCCGCCGCAATAAGACCGATAGCGGTAACTTTGATGGCCCCTTTTAAGGGTGGCTGACCAGTAACTTTACTTTTGAAATAGCCGAAAATGAAAAGACAAGCAGTTGTGATAGCTGCAGAAAAAAGTAATCCCTCGTGAGGAGTTGCTGTAAAAAAATAGGCAGTTAGCGGCAATAATCCACCCACAAAATAGGCAAGACCAATTGTTAAAGCAGAATTTCTTGCTCTGTTAGCATTGGGCTCTTCCAATCCTAATTCATACTTCATCATGAAATTTACCCATTTTGTTTTGTCTTTTGCCAACTGATTGGCGATCAGATTTTGTCCGGCTTCGTCAATGCCATACGCTGCAAATATCTCCCTCACTTCGTGCATCTCCCTGTCTGGTAAATTTTCTACTTCCTCGTATTCTCTGTCCAACTCACTTTGGTAATGTTCCTGTTCCGTTTTCCCTGCCAGATAGCCTCCTAATCCCATGGCAATGCAACCTGCAACAATTTCGGCAATTCCCGCCGTGATGACGATTGTATTACTATCTACAGCCCCGCTTAGTCCGGCCGCCAAAGCAAAAGGAACGGTCAATCCATCGCTCATACCAATAACCATATCGGTAATGAATTCTGAACTTTTCAAATGATTTTCGGTGTGTGTCATATTAGGGATGTATTTTTTCTTCTTTTGCAAGCATTTCCAAGATTAATTTCATTCGTTTTTCACGTATCTCATGTTTACTTACTTTAACCATCTCCAAAATGTATAATTAACTCTTTCTCAGCCAGGAAGGATTTGATTTCAGGACATCCTGATAGTAAGTGCAACTCTCAATGTGTGCACCTGGAAGATATCCGGTACTCATCATAAACTCATGAACGATTTCACCTCCTGTAAATTTGAACGTCTTTTTAAAGAGTTTTACCCATTCAAGTTTGGTGAGGGGATGATGTACATCTAACCACTTTCTAAAAGAGCCAAATTCTCCCTGCAATAGCAAAATCACATTGGCATTATGAATGGCCGCATCAATTTTTAGACGATTGCGGATAATTCCTGCATCATTCAGAAGTCGTTGTCTTTCAGTCTCGTCGTATGCTGCAACTGTCTTCACATCAAATTGATGAAAGGCATTTTTGAAGTTTTGCTGTTTGAGCAGGATGGTATTCCAGCTCAATCCGGCCTGATTTATTTCTAAAACCAGTCGCTCGAATAATTCATTGTCATCCTCGATCGGGAAGCCATAAAAATGGTCGTGATAAACACGGTGAACATTGGTTATTTCTAAATTGCTAACTGCTTCGCAATATGATTTTGGGTTTTCCATGCTAAAATATTTCAAATGCCTTTACCAATATTCATCAGTATCTGTCGGTGTTTCCTGTATTCGATTATTGGTTTATCACCCATGATAAGTCTTTCATCCATACTAATTTCTGATTTCTTTGGAAGTTGTTTCTCAACAACTCTTTTGTCCTGACGCAGGATGATAATACTGGAAATTTTACCCAGGAAATTGAATAGTTCCTTAAGCAATGGAATTTTGACCATCTTTTGGTAGTAACGAATATAGACGATCGTATGCTCTTCGTCAACAGGCACAAAGGCGGCGAAGGTCCTGATTTTATCAGAAATCAGGTTCTGCCAAATGTTGGGAAAATGAAACTGCAGACTGAAGAAATGCTTATACTCCTTAATCTCGTCAGGTTTGAGCGGAATGGTCTTTCCATCATCCTTAACATTGTTCACATAAAAGGTCAGCAATTCATCCTCCAAAATTACAACCGGTCCATTGACCAGCGTTTTGTTACCCCGACCAATCGTTGAGGCATGAACAAATGGCAAATGCACCACATCAAGTTGATTTTCTATTGCTCTGGAATAGTGTACATTCCAATGATCTTTGAAGCTCGAATAAGAAAATGACTCTAACTCTTTAAAGAAGAATGGATGCTCGGTTTTCTTTTCCTCTGCGCCCCACCACAGCCAGATTAACCCATATTCTTCGTACGTACTGTACGCCTTAACATGCATAGTTTCAGGAACAGTCTTGTTAATTCCGTTAGCAGGAATATGACTGACTCTACCGGTTTTGTCGAAAACAAATCCATGAAATGCACACGCCAGCCGACCGTTTACGAGTTTACCACACGAAAGAGAAGCACCTCGGTGGCAACAACGGTCTGCAATACAACAAATTGTCCCATTCTCATCCCGCCATAAGGCAAGATCTTCATTAAGTCGCTTAATCTTAAGTGGTTTCCGACTTTTTAATTCTACGGATTCCAGAATGACATACCATTGATTTTCAATCATAATTTTTATCCGATAGAATTATTGGCAACTGATTCTTTTCCCATTTTGAGTAATTCTACGGTCGTTTTCCAATTTCGGCAGGTAGCCATCACTTTTAGTTTATTTTCAAGAAAACCAGTAGTAAGTTTTGTTTTACCATAACCATTAGGACAATATAAATAGACGGCTTTATTGACGAGATGGAATTCATCATTCTGGTAGTTTCCTCCTTTAATGGCATCAAATTTTCCCTTTTCAGGAATGCCCGACAAGAAAGTCACATGAATTTTTGAACTATCTTTGGTTTCATCTTTTAGCAATGGATTGTCTGAAATTAGTTGTTTTAGTTCTTCACATTCGATGATAATTACAGAAACGTCGAATCCAAATTCTTTACTAATACTTCCTGAAATTTCATTTTCAATAATAGGATGACTTGCCTTTTCACGTTGGAAAATAACATTACCGCTTTGGATATAGGATTGAACATTAGAATAACCCAACTTAGCATACAATGAACGCAATGCATCCATTTGCACGATACGGTAACCGCCACTATTAATTCCTCTAAGGATGGAAATGTAGGTGGTCATTTTTTTGATTTTAAGAGATTTGCATTGACTTTGTAGAGAATAATTTTCGTAATAAGATCAACGGGCAGTGGTTTGTCTAATGGGAATTGGATCGTGCCTTTAGACCATGTGTAAGAATCCAATTCTGATTTAAAGGCATCTATACCGATCGCAGTGGGATAGAAACCAACATGATTTTTGTATCCGGCAAAATAGGCGATAATCCCCTTTTGCTTGAAAGCAGGCATATTATAGCTCATTATTTCAATGGATTCGGGAGCTGCTCTTTTGATGGTCTGTCTTAGCAGACTAAGAATTTCCTGAGAATTTGCCGGGAAACCTGCAATATAAGCGTCCATATCATTCATCTTATGCGCGGTAGTTTTTTCTATATACGAATGAAATACAGTTTGATTACAATTTGATTAAAAATTTAGAATCCATAGATGGCCTTGTGAGCTTTTATTCTCTTTTTGAAAAAATCATTCAACATTGGTTTTGGATTTTGACAGAGGAAAACTTTTAATCCGTTTTCGCGGAAGTAAGGATTTTTGATCTCTCCTATTTCAAGGAATGTGTTAAAAAGCCGTGGAATGTCTCCTAAATGGCCATCTGTGATTATAAAATTGGTAGTTGTAATTGAATCCGGCGCCCAAAATATATAGCTGTCATCTACTGAAACTGGTGAGCGCAGATGATACTTTTTTCCATAAAAATCAATGGCTCCGGCTTGACCGTAATCATTAGCATAAATAATATAATCCTTCTTTTGGGTACTATCCAATTTGGATAAGGCTACTGAAGCCATTTCTGCCAACTCCTTCCATCCCGTCATGTCCATATAGTCCTGTGGCAATGGATAATATCCATTTTGTTCATTTCTCATTGGCGCAGGAGAAATGTGTTTTGCGAAAAATTTGCAATACTTTTCCATTTGCTGTGGTGGTAATATAGGCAACCCCAGCGGTATAAAAAGCAAAGAGGTAATCATCGAATAGGCAACAAGAAGATATTTTACAACAGAGAGCTTTCCAGCAAAATATTTGTCCAAATAATAGCCTCCAAATGCAAATAAAACCGGATATACTCCCAGCGTATAATAGGGCTTTCCTTTCGTTACCAATAACAGAAATACAACGATCAGAAACAGATATCCAAATACCCGATATTTTTTTTCGGGTTTAGAAAAAAGCAACACAAAAAGACCGATAAGCCAAATTAAGATAGAAGTAAAATTCATCATTATTTGTTCTATCAAAAATGTCTGTTTTGATACATAAACCAGCTGAGTGCGATACAATTCACTCATGTGGGTAACTACCGGAAAGTTATGGTTGACTTGCCAGATTATATTTGGAAGCATAACCAGAATACCCGATAATGCCGCAAAAATCATGTGTTTTGAAAGAAGTAATTTGCGATTTTCGGTTAATAATAAAGCTATTACCGTAGAAAATCCCAGGAAGAGGATTGAATATTTATTTAGAAATGCGAACCCAAAAGTTATCCCAATGCCATACCAAAATCTAGGATTTTGTGTGTTAACCAGTTTCAAAACAAAATATAGAAATAACATCCAAAAGAAAATCTCAAAAATTACCGGCATGAAAAGAGAGGATGAGCGGAGCATTGCGATGGAAATGATATAAGCCATACCCCCGGTAAAGACCGCAAATCCTTTGCCACCAAGTTCTTTAATAAATAAAGCAATTAGAATTAGAATCCCTCCTCCGGCTAGTGCAGGGAATAATTTAACGAAGAACTCCTGGTAACCAAATATGCTTTTAATAATGAATGCCAGAAAAGACATAAGCGGGGGAGTCGATGCAAATCCCCATGACAAATGACTTCCCATGGAGAAATAGAGCATTTCATCCCGATGCAATTCGTAATTTGTGCTGGTAAAAAAATGAATTAGTAGCTTTACAAGTACCAAACTAATCGTCAGAATCCAGAATGATTTTTTGTCCATTTAAATTAGCTAAAAACACGGATACTCACCAAATACTAACCTATCACATGCGGAACAAATCTGCTCATATTATCTGTTATCAAGGTATCGCTTTCGCGGATTCCTATGCCGGCAGACTCCTGTCCAACCACCCAACTTCCTATCAA
>JBBQJE010000068.1:0-14297 GCA_038325635.1 Bacteroidales bacterium | reverse complement strand
AACAGCAGAGCTTAATATTGAATTGAGTACACTTAAAACACATATCAACCAAATTTATAAAATACTTGGAATTAAGAGTCGCAGAGAAACAAGAACCTTTGAAAATTAAATAGATACTGCCAAATAAACCTTTTTTCAACCTTGTAATCAACCTTTTTTCAACCCCATATTACTTTTATTTAATTGTAGTACGACCTACTTTTGCAACGACAAATAATTGTCGAACGATAAATTAATAAGATGAAAAAAAGAAACCTGTTTATGAGTTCTACACTAATGTGTGGATTATTCTGCTTTGCATTTACCTTTGACAAGCTAGGAATACATTGGCTTTGGACAGACGCTAAACCAGTTGCTGCTATTTTAGCAATAGCAACTAGTATACTTGGAGCATTTTGGTTTAAGTCATCCCGAAAATTGAAACTTAAAAGTCAAAAATAGAGGCCTGAACCTAACAACAATTACATATCTCAAATTTCTCAATAGTCAAAGCATGGAAGCAAATAGAAAAGAAGCAGCAAGAAAAAAATCACTTGGGGAATTAGGGGAATTATTTGCAATCAAGGCATTGGTTGACAAAAAATTCGATAAGATTAGAAACCTGAATGACACAAAATTGAATGAACCATTTGCAGATCTCGAGTGCGAAAAGGGTGGTAAAAAATATATCATAAGTGTCAAAGCCAGAAATAAATTCCAGAAGAATGGCTCGTTAAACTCACGTTATAATCTTGGAACAAATGCCCATATAAAAGCCGTTGCTTCAGAAACAAAACATGGTGCAACAGCCTATTGGATGGCAATTCAATTTGATACCAATTATTTTTCGATCTATTTCGGAACTCTGGAAGAGTTAAGAGGAAGCAAAGCTATTCCGGTCGACAAATATGAGCAGGGGCAAATTGGTGAAGTTTGGATTCAGAATAAACGACATTACTTTGATTTTGAGTTTTATACGAATAATAAATAGTAAAAATCGGATACTACTTTGAATAACTCGTTTCATATAAAATACTAGGTTAAAGTTCTGCTAGAGTGTCTAATTTTAGTAACTTTGTTCAGCTTAAGGGATCAGACTCTGCGTAAAAGTCACCTTATTAAATTAAAACGAACCACTGCCTGCATCATTATTAGCTGGAAAGCATGCATAAATTATAAAACCTAACAGAATGGAAGAGTTTGAATTGCCAAAATTTCATGAGACTTTTAAACCATTACTTGACATACTAAGTAATGGGGAAATTATTCATCATAGGGAATTACTTAGAAGAGTTGTTGATAAGTATTACGCTGGACTACCAAAGGAATTATTAGATCAAAAAACCAAGAGTGGAGAAATTTTGATTCTAAATAGAATTGCATGGGGAAAGTCATACCTTAAAAAAGGTGGATATATTATTTATCCGGAAAGAGGAATGGTTCAAATCACAGAGAAAGGAAAGAAATCAAACGATGGGCAATTAGAACTTAATGATGTAACCAGCGAAACTAACTTCTTGGATTTTTACACAGAGGAAAAGACAAAAAACGTTCCAAATAATACCGAAATTATTAACTCTTCACCTCAGGACTTAATTGATAAAGGTTTTTCGGAAATCGAGGCGCAAGTAAAAAGTGAATTACTAGAAAAATTAAAGAATATTGATCCATATTATTTCGAAAAGGTAATCTTGAAATTGCTTAAAAAAATGGGATATGGGGATTTTATTGAGACCTCAAAATCCGGTGATGGAGGTATTGATGGCATAATAAATGAGGATAAACTAGGCTTAGACAAAATCTATATTCAAGCAAAAAGGTACGGTGAAAACAAAGTCCGTGAGAAAGATATTAGAAATTTTATTGGAGCAATGAGTGGCGACACAAATAAAGGTGTTTTTGTGACAACATCTGACTTTGATAAAGGAGCACATCAAAAAGCTCATGATGCTCATCATACAATCATATTAATTGATGGCAAAAAATTAGTTGATTTAATGCACCAATATAACGTTGGCATTCAAATTAAGTCAGTTTACGAGGTTAAAGAATTGGACGAGGACTTCTTTGAAGGAGCATAGTGAATTTAATAACCTAAACAAGGGACTCGCCGTATTTTCATTTTGCCATTTCCGTTTTAAAATTTTGAATATTCACATTGCGTAAAGAGTAATTCTGAATTCTGCATCAAAAACTTACCCCAATCTATTTGCAATCGTTAAAAGGTCAAATACAATTATTCCATTTGAATTAATTGTACATTTATTCATACGCTTCAAGCCCAGGATAACTTGGCGGGAATGAAGCCCGCAATCCACAACGATTTCATATCGCCAGCATTAACGCCAAGCAAAAACATCATATTGCACATTTAATTGTGCATTAACTAAAAATATTGTTGATATTGTTGTGCGTTTTGTATCTTTGTGAAAATTAGTTTATCAAAGAAATGAGAACTCTTTATCAGAAATTCGAAACACTTTTACAAAATACGACCACAGACTTTAAACGTTATTTATATGAAAAAGTCTCATGGGATAGTCGAATGATTGGGATTATTGGTGCTCGTGGGGTCGGTAAAACAACGATGATTTTGCAACATATCAAAGAGGATTTAGACAGCAAAAAAGCACTATATGTATCGGCGGACGATATGTATTTTGCTGAAAATAAACTTCTTGATTTAGCTGATAACTTCTATAAAAACGCAGGAGAATATTTGTTTATTGATGAAATACATAAATACGCTGACTGGTCGCGTGAATTAAAAAATATTTACGACTCATTTCCTACATTAAAAGTTATATTCACTGGTTCTTCTGTACTTGATATACTTAAAGGATCTGCTGATTTAAGTCGCCGTGCTATCATCTACAAATTACAAGGTCTCTCATTTAGGGAATATTTGAAGTTATTTCATAATTACGAGACCGAAGTATATTCATTAAAACAAATAGTCAATAACGAAGTGAAGCTTGAAAATATAGCTCATCCATTACCATTGTTTAATGACTATTTGAAACGCGGATACTATCCTTTCGGGCTTGAAAATGAAATAAATTTACGATTAGGGCAAATCATTGTACAAACATTAGAAACAGATATTCCTCAATACGCCAACCTAAATGTTGGCACAAGCCGTAAACTGAAACGATTACTTTCCATTATCGCAGAAAGTGTGCCGTTTAAGCCAAATTTCTCCAAAATATCAGAAATAATTAACGTAAGTCGGAATTCCTTAGACGACTATTTTTTATGTATGGAAAAAGCGGGGCTTATTGGGCAATTACGCAATGAAACAAGCGGTATTCGTGGATTAGGAAAGGTTGATAAAGTTTATTTAGATAATACTAATATCATTTTCAACTTGGTTGGAGATAAATCGAATGTAGGAAATATACGAGAAACATTCTTCTTCAATCAAATGCGAGTTGAAAATGAAGTAATATCATCAGAGAAGGCCGATTTTGTCATTGATAATTATACGTTTGAAGTTGGTGGAAAAAACAAGCAGCAAACACAAATTAAGAAAGACGGTAAATCATTTGTGGTAAAAGATGATATTGAATTTGGTTACCTAAATGTAATACCTCTTTGGACTTTTGGATTAAATTACTAAAAGATCTAGGATGAAAAAAGATCTAACTATTTTACTTGACATTAATGACTTGTAACCAATAGAATACAAACATTTGTACGCAATTAAGTACGAAAAATTATCTCTATTGGCAAAAGACAGATAAGAAAATGCTAAAAAGAAAAACGGTCTAATTCAATTTGATGAATGACCAGCCGACTTCGTGCAAATGAATTTGTCAATAGGCCATAAATGCCTAAATTCGCCCCATACAAAATTTGATACAATGAACATCTCGTATAAATGGCTAAAAGATTACCTGAATATTTCTCTTAGTCCACAGGAAATTGCTGCAGCCCTTACTCAAATTGGTCTGGAAACCGGAGGAATTGAGGAGGTCGAATCCATCAAGGGCGGACTGAAAGGATTAGTTGTGGGTGAAGTGCTAACCTGTGAGAAGCATCCCGGATCTGATCATCTGAGCATTACCACCGTCAACCTGGGTAGTGGCGAAATTGCTCCGATCGTTTGCGGTGCTCCAAATGTTGCTGCCGGACAGAAAGTCATTGTTGCAACCGTTGGAACAACCTTGTACAAAGGAGATGAATCGTTTACCATTTCAAAATCAAAGATACGCGGTGAAATTTCGGCCGGAATGATTTGTGCGGAAGATGAAATTGGATTGGGAACTGATCATAACGGTATCCTTATTTTAGATCCTGCTGCCGTACCCGGAACGCCCGCTTCGGCCTATTTTAATGTCGAAAGTGACTATTGCCTTGAGGTTGACCTCACTCCCAACCGCATCGACAGTGCCTCTCACATCGGGGTAGCCCGCGATTTGGCTGCATTTTTGAGCCAAAAGGAGGAAATCCATTATAGCAAACCCTCTGTTGAGGCTTTCACGGTTACGCAACGCACTCATTCCATTTCAGTTACAGTTGAAAATCCGGAAGCATGCGCCAGATATGCCGGTGTTTCTATCACAGGAATCACAATCAAAGAATCGCCCGATTGGCTCAAAACCCGACTACGTGTGATCGGCCTTAAACCCATCAACAACGTGGTCGATATTACCAATTATATCCTCTTTGAAACAGGTCAGCCTTTGCATGCCTTCGATCTGAAGGCCATCAAAGGGCAGAAAGTGATTGTGAAAACAGTTCAGGGTGGCACAAAATTCAGTACCCTGGATGAAGTTGAACGTTCGCTCGACGAAAAAGACCTGATGATCTGTAATGAATCGGAGCCTATGTGTATTGGTGGAGTTTTCGGCGGTATCGATTCAGGTATCAAAAATGAAACTACGGAGCTGTTTTTAGAAAGTGCACTCTTTAATCCTGTTTACATCCGAAAAACAGCTCGCCGTCACGGATTAAACACGGATGCATCTTTTCGTTTTGAACGCGGTGTAGACCCTAATGGCACTATCTATGCCCTCAAACGTGCCGCCATTCTGATATGCGAAATCGCCGGCGGGGTTATTTCCTCTGATATAGTCGATGTAATTGCCGATGCTGAGGCATTGAAGCCATTCCTTGTGACAATCAGTTACCAAAACATTACCCGGCTAATTGGCAAAGAGATACCTTCAGCCCAGATAAAAAATATTCTTGCTTCTCTAGAAATTGAGATTATTGCAGAAAACGAAACGACGCTCGAACTTTCGGTGCCCCCGTATCGAGTGGATGTTCGCCGTGAAGCGGACGTAATTGAAGAGCTGCTGCGTATCTATGGTTACAACAATGTGGAACCCGGAACCGCGGTGAAATCGACTCTTCAGCATGCCAGTCATCCGGACAAACTGAAATTACAGAATCTGGTTTCTGAGATTTTGACTGCACACGGATTTAACGAAATAATGTGCAATTCACTCACTAAATCAACCTATTACGAGAATCTGACTTCCTTCAAAGAGGAAAACTGCGTCAAGCTATATAATCCGCTTAGCTCGGATTTGAATGCGATGCGTCAGACACTGCTTTTCGGCGGACTCGAAACCATCCTACGGAATACAAATTTCAGAAATACTGATCTGAAATTGTATGAATTTGGAAATGTTTACTTCTTCGACGGTTCAAAAACACATTCAAATCCGGTGAAGAATTACAAGGAAGAGGAGCATATCGGACTTTGGCTTACCGGGAATAAGGAAAGTGAAAACTGGGTGGCAAAAGCACAGCTAACCAGCTTCTATACGCTAAAAAGTTACTTGGAAAAGATATTATCCAGATTGGGGATTTCTCCAAATAATTGCCAAATTGAAACCATCACATCCGATCTTTTTTCGGAAGCAATCACCTATTCTTTTAATAACCAGAAGATTGCGCAATTAGGAATACTAGACAAAAAAATACTGAAACAGAGCGATATTCATGTGGATGTATATTATGCCGACATACATTGGACTTTGTTACTGAATGCGATCAAAAAGCATAAAGTAGCTTATTCCCTGCTTCCAAAATTTCCGGAAGTTAAAAGAGATTTGGCACTATTGGTCGATCGCGACGTGACCTTTAGCACGATTAAAATGTGGGCCTTGCGCACAGAAAAAGATCTGCTAAAGTCTGTCTCTATTTTCGATGTATATGAGGGTCAGCATCTTCCTGAGGGAAAAAAATCTTATGCCGTCAGCTTCCTGCTAAGAGATGACTCTAAAACCCTCAACGACAAACAGATTGAGAAGACGATGGAGAAGCTGGTGAATGCATTCAAAAGAGAGCTAGGTGCTCAAATCAGGTAAACAAGCGAAGTAATAGGCTAAAGAATTTGGAGTAACCGGTTGAAAGCTAAACGATTCAACTTGTTATTCGTATAGCTGCCGAAGATTGCCAAAATAATCCTGATCCCAGCCATCTACCATATTTTCGTAAGCATTATCCGGAATATTTGTCTGGTATAATTCAACCTCGGTACCCTTTTTATCGGGATGCAACTTGATGGTAACGATAGAATCCTCTTCTTCGCCAAAGAACCACTTCTGGACAATCAACTTATCCTGAATGAATTCCAAATTCTCGCCGGTAATGGCGCCGTCCCATATTTCAAATTCGCTGCCTGGTTCCGTACTCATTACCACCGGCTCGCCGGTCCAGATTTCGATCATCAAAGGATTGGTCATGGCATTGTATACGTCAGCAGGAGGAGCGTTTAGTGTGTAGCGTTTTTTGAAATCTTTCATAGGAGAAGTGGCTAAAGTGAGCTAAAGTGAACTAAAGTTGTTGCGAAACCAAAATTAGCTGAATTTTAATATTTCACATGCAATTATTTTCACAAATTAAGTTCTTATCGTAACTTTAGTCACTTTAGTTCACTTTAGTCACTTTAGTCACTTTAGTTCACTTTAGTTCACTTCTACTTTCAACGATGAACAAATTCGTACTTTACGCTCGTCTGGTAAAATTCGAGCACACCATTTTTGCGATGCCTTTTGCACTGATTGGCTTTTTTATGGCCATTATGGTAACTGATCAGGTTCATTTCTGGAAGCTTCTGGTCGAGATCGTCCTTTGCATGATTTTTGCACGCAATGCTGCAATGGGTTTTAACCGGTACCTCGACCGTAAATTTGACGCCGCCAATCCTCGCACTGCCAATCGGGAAATCCCTGCCGGACTGCTCTCCGCGCCAAAAGCGCTTGCCTTTGTTATCATCAATGCCTTGTTGTTTGGTTTGGTAACCTGGATGATAAATCTATTGTGTTTTGCCTTATCGCCTGTTGCACTGTTCGTCATTCTTGGTTATAGCTTCACCAAAAGGATTACTCCTTTATGTCATTTTGTTCTTAGCCTCGGGCTCTCACTAGCTCCCATCGGTGCCTGGCTTGCTGTAACAGGAACATTTGCCGTTGCTCCACTCCTCTTTTCAGGGATCGTCTTTTTCTGGGTAAGTGGTTTTGATATTATTTATGCTTGCCAGGATATAGAATTCGACCATCAGTATCGTCTGCAAAGTATTCCTGTAATGGTTGGGATAAAAAATGGACTCAGAATATCAACATTTTTGCATGTACTTGCATTTATTTTTGTGCTGCTAGCCGGCATATCTCTGCAAGCCAACATGCTGCTCTATTGGACCGGAGCTGCCATTTTCGCAGGATTAATGATTTATCAGCATCTTATTGTAAAAACCGACGATCTTAGCCGGGTAAATCTTGCTTTTGGGACCTTGAACGGAATAGCCGGGGTTATCTTTGCAACCTTCGTAATACTATCGCTGTACCTCTGAAACCCAACGAAATTTTGGATTTTCGATTTTGGATTTTGGAATAAACGGACTTCGAAGATTTGTAGGTATAGAATTACCGACGATTTGACCTCGCTTTAAACTTTGGTTGTTTGCAAATCCCTAATTTCCTATAATCTCAACTAGTGCGCCATTCGAAAATCCAAAATCGAAAATCCAAAATTCTTCTTTTACTGGCTAAAATTTATAATTAAACCCTAGCGTAAACAATTCCTTAAACTGCCATTTCGCTTTCTGATCGATTACCGTCCCTGTTTCATCCTTGATTGGAAATTTAACGTTGTAATCGTATATCACCTGAGACATTATCCTGGTGCTGATGCGTCGCGTAACCTGCATCACCAAAGTTTGCTCCCAGTCGACATTGAACTTTTGAAGCGTGTAGCGGTAGTTATTAAAAATCTCGGCGCGACAATCGTAGATAATATTTTCGATGATTGGATAATGCCAGTTCAGCTTGACAATTGCACCCGGCTCCCATAATCGGGTATGACCCGGTTCGAGACCAAAATTTCGAGGATTAATATCGGTAGTATCTCTGACAAAAGTCGTTTTTGAGGTTAATGGTGACAGGAATAAAGAGAAATTTTTGTTCGGTTTGTAATCCATACCCAAAGAAAAAGTAAGATAGCCAGGAGCCATAAATCCGGAGATTGGATTTGCCTTGTCTGGATATTTGTAACCTTTGGCTATCTGCGTTCTAAAATTTGATTCTGCGGAATAAAACCATTTTTTGAATGCCGAATAACCTACCCTCGACTGGAATTCAAGTTTGTCGTCGTTTTTTTCCAATCCACGTGTTTTGGAATTAAATATTCCCAATCTAAATTCTGCCAAATTTTCCCATTTAAGATTTTTCTTGCTGTAATTAACAACATATCTCCCTATCAGGAGCATGGACAAGGAACTCTCCCCTCCTTTAGCCCAGTTAGAAAGAGTAGTTTGTGTAAATCCAACCGTACCGGTTCCAAAAAGTTTCCATGGTAGTGGATCGATCTGTCGAATAATAACTTTGTGAAGATTTCCATCCGGCTTTTTGGGATTAAACGTAATTTCTTTTTTCTGCGTCTCTGTAAAACGCTGAAATTTAACTCCGTCATCAATGACCATTCTCAATTCGCCTTTTCCATTGTTGAATAGAATAACGCTGAGCGAATCATTCTGCTCGTTTTTCAGAAAAATTCGCATTGGCGTCGTCGGATGATTGGCCGTCCAGATTTTTGACTGCACCCCAGACAGATTTGTGATGGTAACCATGGAGGAATCGGCAGCTGCCCGCTCAGTCAGATAGCGCAAAGCCATCCGGATTGAATCGTTCACTTTTACCATTTCTGCCTCATTAAAAAGGTTCAGATTTTCCTTGTTTTTAGCAGTCAGGAAGCTTCTTTTTTTAAATGCTGCCTCTGCGGAAAGCTGATCAATGAAATTTTCGCGGTAAAGTTGCAACAGAAAATCGCGCTGGTAAAATAAAATGGAGTCGTTATAAGATTGACGAGTCCAATTGAAAAGTCTCGTTTTCAGCGTATCAATCTCTGCATTTGAAACATCTTGGGGTAACTTGGTATTCAACCAACCTTTGTTGAACTTCCTAACAAATGAAGAAGGAAGCGTTCTGTCCATTTCAGCCATCATTTTTTGCGGATCGCCTAAAGCAATGGTTGGCGCCTTTGCTAATCCCTCCGAAATGTAGGAATCGGGTACGACAATGTGGGTTTTACGCAGACTGTCGACCACAACTTTTTTGCGAAGTTCAACTTGCCTGTCCAATTCGTCGTAAGAAAGATATCCGGGCACCCCTCTTTTATTGGAAATACTTTCTGCTTTGCGATAAAATAAATACGGTATGGTATCCACCTTTAAAAGTTGGTTCATTTGGACTAATACGGTGTCAACAGGTTCATTATCAGAATAATCAATTAGTCCTTTAATTGGTCTTTGGTTGACCCCATTGGCCAAAACCCATTCTCCAGAACCGCTTAAAACCCTTTTCATGAAAGAGATACTCCATGTCAAGGAGTCTTGAATGGATGTCTGATTTTTGGATCTTTTAGTAACTATCACGCCCGAATCCGAAGCTGTCGCTAACATTTGCCCATAGAAAAACAGGCTGAATATCAGCAAAATAAAATGTTTTTTTAATGTCATATCTCTAAAAATAGTTGACCTAATTCGATGCCCTAAAGATAAGAAAATATCGTAAAATAAGGGCTAAAGTACTACTTATACCGTTTTACGGTATCGCCAAACCGCCAACGAAAACATGACTATTCCGTAAAATGTCAAAGAAATCAGCTCTTTAGTCATGTCCAATAATCCGGATCCCTTAAGTGCAACATTTCGAATAATCCGGATAAGGTAGTACAGGGGATTAATCTGATTCAAAATCTGAGCCCAAGCCGGCATGCTTTCCACGGGAGTGAACAGTCCGCTCATGATAATAAATACGATCAGAAAGAAGAAGCTAACAAACAATACCTGCTGCTGCGTATCTGAAATCGCCGATACGAAAAGACCGATGCTCATAATTAGGAAAAGATAGACAGAGGTGAAGACATATAACGTGAGGATATTTCCCCGGAAGGGCAAGGCAAAAACCAGCTTGGCTACCAGCAAACCAAAAGTCAGGTCTAAGAGTGCGATGATTAGAAACGGCATCATTTTCCCAATGATGAAATGATATTTTTTTATCGGTGTAACATTCAGCTGTTCAATGGTTCCCATCTCCTTCTCCCTTACCAGATTCAGGGATGAGAGAAACAGTCCGATGATGGTAACCAGAATTACCAATACACCCGGAGCCATGTAAAATTTAAAATTCAATTCCGGATTATACCAATAGGTCGGGATCACGTTTACCTGCTGCGGTGGAGTAAACTTGGGCACTCCCATCATCTCCGCCCGAATTTTCAGATTAAAATTCCTAATGACAGATTGCAGATAGGCATTGGACAATTCGGCCGCCGACCCATTGATGGCATCCACCAAGATTTGTAGAGATGCCTGATCATTCCTTCTCAGATCCTGCTCAAAACCTTGCGGGAAGGTGATGACTAAATCGGAGGTTCCTTTCAACAATATTTGATCAGTCTCGGCCGGTGAAAGCTGTGCGCGGGTTACATGAAAGAATGAACTAGCCTCAAATTTAGCGGTTAACCGAGTTGAGGTATCGCTCAAATCGAGATCAACAACCGTGATATCCACTTTTTTCAATTCCATGGTAGCCGCGTAGACCAAAATTAGCATCTGCACCAATGGCATGATAAAAATAATCGGCAGCATGGTTTTGTTGCGGAAGACCTGAATAAATTCTTTTTGAAGGAGATACAATATCGTTCTCATAGGCTCTTATTCTAATCTTAATCTAAATTTACGCACGCTTAAGACCAGAAATACGGTGGTCATTGCGGATAATATCAATATATTCGGCCAGATATAATCTAATCCATTTCCTTTCAGCATTACCTGCTTTATAGCATCAATAAACCACCGTGGCGGCATAAAATTACTGAGAATTTGTAACGGTACCGGCATGTTTTCGATGGGATAAATAAATCCTGATAATAAAAGCGTAGGTAACAATAACGCAAAACCCGAAATAAACATGGCCACCTGCTGGCTGTTGGAAACCGTCGATATCAATATTCCCAGGGAGAGCGACATCAAAATATACAAGATAACAAGAAATGCGAGCACGATAATACTGCCTCGAATCGGCACCCCGAAAACCGTATTTCCGAGAAGCACCACAATGAAAGCATCGATAATAGAGAGCAGCAAATAAGGAGCTACTTTGCCGAGAACGATGTGATGGGCCTTTAAAGGCGAGACAAGTAAAATCTCCATGGTTCCCATCTCCTTTTCACGGGCAATGGTAATGGAAGTCATCATAGCAGATACTAACATTAAAATCAGCGCCATCGTACCCGGTACATACATAAATGCCCCAACCATGTTCTCGTTGAACAGCATCCTGACTTCACTTTTGATTTGGATTGGAATTGTAAATCCGGCGTATTTCTTCTTGGTATAATCCTGCACAATGCCATTCGTATAATTGTAAAGCATCTGTGCCGTATTCGGGTCGGAGGCATCCGCAATCACATTAATGTCGGCCTTCCCTTCTCGCTCTAGCTTTTGGGCGAAATTTCGCTCGAAGACGACAACCTGCTTGACATCCCCCTTCTTGAATATTGGATCTATCTCATTCTCTTGCTGAAGATTAGCTTCTAGCCGAAAATACCCGGAGGAGAGCAGCTTGTTTTTTATCTCACGGGTCACATTGTCGTTCGAATGATCAAGAATAGCAATCCGAGCATCCTTAATTTCTGTAGTGATCACATATCCAAACAACATAAGCTGAATAATCGGAATCCCAAACAGGATCACCATTGTTCTCGTATCCCTGAATATATGGGTGAATTCTTTTTTTACAAATCCAAGTAATTGATTCATTCTATTCTAGTTAGAAATATTTTTTATAAGTCACTTTAGTCACTTTAGTCATTTTAGTCACTTTAGTCATTCCTTATTCCTCGCTATCTTTAAAAATACTCCATCCATGCTTTCTACGTCGTACTGGGCTTTGAGTGCAGTTGGAGTGTCGAGAGCTACAATTTTTCCTTCCGACATGATCGCGACCCGATCGCAATATTCAGCCTCATCCATGTAGTGCGTAGTGACAAAAATGGTGATCCCTTGATGAGCTACTTCATAGATCAAATCCCAAAAAGTTCGGCGTGTAAGCGGATCGACCCCTCCGGAAGGTTCGTCCAGGAAGACCACCTTTGGACTATGAAATACCGCCAATGAAAATGCCAGTTTCTGTTTCCAACCTAACGGGAGACCGCCAACCAATTTATTTCGACTCTCCTCCAAATTTAATTTCTTCAATAATTCATCCGTTTTTCCCAGCCGTACTTTCCGGCTTATGCCATAGATTCCGGCAAACAAGCGAATATTTTCATACACCGTCATGTCTTCATAAAGAGAAAATTTCTGCGACATGTATCCAATATTTCGTTTGATCTTTTCCCGTTCGTGGTAACCATCAAATCCAGCCACTTTCAACTCGCCGGAGGTAGGTTCAAGTAATCCGCAGATCATCCGGATGGCGGTAGTTTTCCCTGCGCCGTTTGCACCGAGGAAGCCAAAAATTTCACCCGGATATACATCAAATGTCAAATGATCATCGGCCACGAAACTCCCGAACTTCTTCACGAGATTCTTGACTTGGATAATTGGCTTTCTATCTTGAATTAATTCATCCATATTCTTTCAATTATTTGACTGTGCTGTTTGTCCATTGTTCTGCATAAGCTCCATGAACACATCTTCTATTCCCGCTGATATTTTTTCCACAGTGACATTCAACTGACCCTTTGCGATAAGAAAATCGCTCACTATTTTCTCATTTATATCTGGTCTGTTGCAGGTTACATGGATAGAATCTCCGAATGAAAAGACAGAATCAACTCCATTTATTTGTTTCAAAAGTCCAACACATTCATATCTTTCGGTGGTGGTTTTCACTTTTACGCCCAACAAGGTCTTGGTAAAGCTTTCAATTATTTTCTTTGGCGAATCGATGGATAAGATACTTCCGTTTTGAAACAGAGCTACCCGATCGCACAGATTCGCTTCATCCATGTAGGGTGTTGAGACCATAATGGTAATGCCTTGGTGGCGTAGATTGTTGAGCATTTCCCAAAACTCCTTCCGGGAAACTGCGTCAACGCCGGTGGTAGGTTCATCTAAAATCAACACTTTGGGTGCATGAATCAGCGAACAGGAAAGGGCTAATTTTTGCTTCATTCCACCGGAAAGCTTACCTGCAGGACGGTTTTTGAATGGTTCAATCTGGCCGTAAATATCTTTGATCAGGTGATAATTTGCCTCGATGGTACCTCCAAAGACGGAAGCAAAAAATTGAAGATTCTCCTCCACGGTAAGATCCGGATACAAAGAGAATTTTCCAGGCATATAGCCAACTATATGGCGGATTTTTCGAAAATCAGCAACGACATCCAGTCCGTCGAGTTTGGCATACCCCTTATCCGGAAGTAACAAAGTAACCAGAATACGCATCAACGTTGTCTTGCCTGCGCCATCGGGACCGATCAGCCCAAAGAGTTCGCCCTTCCCGACTTCCAACGTTATGCCATTCAGTGCTTTAACGTTTCCATAATTCTTTTCAATGTTCGAAATTTTTATCATCACAAGCTCAGTCAAGGAACTTTATCTCACCTGGCATACCAATCTTAAGCGATCCGTCGTTAGTAACCTTCACCTTGACGGCATAAACCAGTTTTACTCGTTCCACTTTGGTCTGGATAATTTTAGGGGTAAATTCTGCTTCTGAGGATATCCAGGAAACAATTCCCTCCAGCGTTGAATTTTTTTCCACCGTATCATCAATCAGCACCTTCACTTTTTGCCCAATTTTAAGATGAGGCAGTTGATCACCGCTAACGTATACGCGAAGGTTAAGTGCGGAGAC
>JBBQJE010000067.1:0-14370 GCA_038325635.1 Bacteroidales bacterium | reverse complement strand
GATAAACTTTTCGCCCGAAGATTTTATAAATCCCCTAAACATGCCGGATGTATTGAATTCCATGGCAACATTGCCTTGTTTGTCCAGTCCGATCACTCCACCGGTACCACCTAGATTTGTTAATTTTTCCACTTCCAGTTTACACGCTTTCTGAATATCCATTTGCTTGTATTCCATCAGTGCCGATATATCTCTGGAAAAACCCAGTCGTATGTAATATTCTCCATGACCTGTACAAGAAAACCCACCCGTTAAATTATTAGCATAGGTGCCGGCACCAATGATGGGGGAGTCGCCGATCCGGCCATATCTTTTGTTCGTCATTCCGCCCGTTGAAGTGCCGGCAGCGATATTGCCATAAGTATCCAGCGCCACACAACCAACCGTTCCATGCTTATCATTTATCCCCGAAGTTCGTTCTTTCTTTAAAAGTTCCTGCAGTTCCTTTAATCTTCTGTCAGTTAAGAAATAACTGTTCGGAACCAATTCAAATCCCTGATCTACTGCAAATTGGGATGCCCCACTCCCGGTTAGGAGAACATGCTCTGATTTTTCCATGACCTTCCTTGCTAGACGAATGGGATTGCGAATATCCTTTATCCCGGCGACGGCACCAGCGGCAAGCGTTTTGCCATCCATCACGGATGCATCGAGTTCCGCAGTGCCTTCGTGGTTTAAAACGGCTCCTTTGCCTGCATTAAACAGCGGTGAATCTTCTAGTATCATGATGGTTCGCTCGACAGCATCCATGCACGCTCCACCGGCAGAAAGAACAGAATCTCCCACATGAAGTGCCTGATTTAAAACGAAGAGGTATTGTTTCTGAATTTCGGGAGTCATTGATTTTTGGGACATTACCCCGGCTCCACCATGCAAAACGAGCACATATTTGGAGGAAGTTTGTGCGTTTATAGCAACTGAACAAAGCAGGTAGAGAACGGACAAGAAGATTCTTTTCATTCGAAAGGATAATAAGTGGATCTAAAATTAGTAACAAATACCAATAAAAAAATCCGGTTTTTCCGGATTTTTTTATTGGTATTTGTTACTTGTAGTTAGCTGGATTTTCGTCCTGCCATTCGTTGACACCATCTCTGATCCGGTTACGGAAAGTTAGGGTATCTTTTGCGTAACAGGTATTACCTGCAGCATTAACGTATTTATAATTAAGTAGAATCTTCCTGTTCTGAAGCAATTTAGCCCTGTTGAAGGTACTCGCGCCATCGGAAACAACTGCATAGGTCGATCCTGCATTGGTTGACACAATGATATTCGTACCGTCAAGGGTAAGCTTCATCTCTTGTTTTGTCGTCGTTTGATCGCTGTATCCGTTGGTAACCAAGGCATTTGGTGCGACTGTTGCCAGTTTCCAGATTTTGCTTTCAGGCTGGTTTACAGCGGTGTAATAGGCAATAGTCTGTACTGTTGCACCGGCTGCATCTTTTACGGTAGTGACACCGCCATGCCAGTAGTTACCAAACAGCATGTTTTCATATTTCAATCCAATTACAGCAGTTCTTTTGGCCTGCAATATGGTATCTGCATCTGCGCTGACCATGTATAACGGGATTGCATAATTGGCAAAAAGAGAATTCGGATCGGACAAAAATTTGGCTGAATCAATTTTCATCACTATCGTTCCGTTGTGCTGTCCGGCCTTTATTACGATTTTACTGTTGTCGCTCAGAGTAAAATAACTTGTTGGAATCTGCAGCAACGTGTTAACAGGAGCAACAGCGTCTTTGATATATTGTGAACTGGCCTTCATTGTCGCTAGGGTGGCAGCACTGATCAGTGTGTTATCAACAGAAAAGGAAATGTTGCGATCCCTGTCATTTGCACGCACTCCGCCCAAAACAGCCCCAATCTCAATTTTCATTCCTTCCCCGACTACAAACGTCCGGATATCCACCTGATAGGGGAAGTAAATCCCATCGTAGTCGAAATCCTTGATGTAATCACTGTAGCAGGAAACCATGGCTGCAGCCAGCATTAAAACAATCAATATTTTTTTCATAACTATCTATTTTTTAGTATTATTTCCAACCATCCCAGCCTTCGTTCTGTTCCAGTTTACTCATTCTTAGCATTTCGACGTACGGAATAGGCAAATAGGCCGATTTAAAGGCTCGTGATTCAGCTTCTTTGGTGAAGTCATACGTAAACGTTCCATCTGAATTCTGCGTAATGTCGACTTTGTGAACTGGTTTATTCAGTTCAGTCAGGTTGGTAGTCCAGCGGCGGATATCGTAAAAACGCATTCCTTCAAAACAGGTCTCCATCCGGCGTTCATCCTTTACAAAAGTATCGAATTTTGCCATATCAGTTGAAACTTCATTCAGATAAAGATCATTTGTTGTTGTGTACAGCGCGGCACCGTCATAGGTTTTCCGGGTTCTCAAATACTGTATCGCTGTTTTTGCTGAAATACCGTATTTAGAATCATTAGCCGGACCAACCACTTTGTTTGCAGCCTCTGCAAAATTAAGAACCATGTGGGTCCAGCGAATAAACATATTGGTATGCGCAATCCTCGAAACGGAGGCATCCGACCAGTTTAGTCCCATGTAAACATTCTTCTTTACGTGGTAGTTTGTCAAACTGTTTGCCTGGCTAACTCCGGCAGCATCTTTGCCTCCATTATTCCAGTTTTCGAATGTGTACATAACGACACCGGTATTGTTCTTCTTCGTCTGGAGCGTGTTGAAAAAGATATTGCTGTAAAATCTTGGATCACGTCCTGCATAAGGATTGGCAGCATTGTATCCACTCCTTGGGTCAGTGATAGGATAGCCATTGGCCATTGGAAAAGTATTGACCAGTTCCTGAGAAGCACCAACAGCACCGTTGCCCTGAAATCCGCCTGGGTAGAAGATCCGCTCCATCGCATCATTGTTGTTTTGATAGCGTCCTGAAAAGACTATTTCGGGCGAATTCGGATCGAACCAGTTGACGGCGTTAGCGGGGATAAAACCTTTGCTCACATTATCAACTGTCAATTTGAAATCCATCACCTTTTTCGCATTGGCCGCTGCACTGTCCCAGCGTGACACATCGTTGCCGGGATTGTAACGTGGACTCGCCCAAGTCAGGTAAACATTTGATTTAACGGCTTTCATGGTAATGCCATCGAGTTTTCCCCAATAGCGACCACCGGCATATACCCGGTCAGATGCATTCGGAACAAGGAAGTCGCGATGGGCAATCGGAAGATATTTAATAGCTGAATCACAATCGGCAACTATTTGTTTGACACATTCATCGTAGGTATTACGGGACAAATTGATTTCCTTGGTAATATCTATCGGGGCGAGGACCAGCGGAATCCCCAGTATTTTACCGCCACTGATACCTTTACCAGCGAATTTTTGAAGCAAATCCCAATGAAACCAAGCTCTCAATGCAAAGGCTTCACCCTGTAGCCGATAGCGTACCAAACTGTCCCAACGGGCAGTCACGATGAAATGAGTATTGAATCCGCTCCGGTCTTTCAGGAACATATTCACCAGTTTAATCGAGTTGTAATCACGCGTCCAATAGGTTGAGAACGGATCGCTACCTGTGGTTAGAGAACCAACAGCCATACGTCTGGTAGCTCTTGTAGGACTGGTAGAAACTGCATCGTCTGTGGCACAATCGAGATATACACCTTCGTCGTTGTCGTAGTTTCTGGACATGTTATCGTAGCACTGGCCAACAAGTCCTTGGACCATATCCTGATATTTAAAAATCTCTTCAGATGACTTATCCCCGTTAGGATAAGCATCCAGGTACTTGGTGCAATTGCTGTAACTGAACAACGCCAGAATACCTCCTAATAGTACTATTATTTTCGTCTTCATCATCGTTTTCAATTAAAAGGTTAATTTAATTCCGGCCGAAATGGTCTTGAATAATGGATAAGTTTCAACTCCTGAATTGATCGACTCCGGATCGACATCTTTAATTTTGGAGATGGTCAGCAGATTGGCTCCACGAACAAAAAACTTAGTTCCTCTTGAACCAATTATTTTCAGCGAATTTCCGGGAAGCGTATAGGATAATTCAACGTTTTGGACCTTGAAAAATCCACCTTTTTCCAACCAGAAACTGGACGTCACAAAGTTGTTATTCACTTTGTTGTAGGTCAAACGAGGATAAGCGCCACCAATGTTGTCCTTCACAAAGGAAGAATAGGTATTATCGCCCCATCCATTCCAGAAATACTGGTTAGAAAGTGAGATATCATAGAATGCACGACCTGTTCCAAGTACATACAATCCGAACCCTTTGTATTCAAATTTTAGGTTTAACGCATAGAACAATTTAGGAATACTATGACCAATAGGACTGGCATCTGAATCATCAATAAAACCGTCTCCGTTCATGTCTTGGTATTTTAAGTCGCCTGCATGTAAGGATTGATCAAAAAGTTGTGGAATTACCAGCGCTTCAGCGTCAGTTGCGAACTTACCTATGCAGTTTTGTCCCATGATAACATCGGATGATCCTCCGGTACGAATTTGGTAGGCATTCCGATATTGAGGTTCGTCAAATTTTTCAATTTTTGACTGTTGGATTGCACCATTTCCGCCAATAGAATATTCAAATTTTTGTACTTTCCCGGAATACTGTATGCCAAATTCAAGACCTGTATACCTGTATTTATTGAAATTAAATCGCGGCAATGCACTTGCAACACCGGCAATATTAGGAACTCTACTGGAAACTTGTGAAATCACGCCGTCACGTAGGTTGTTGTAATAAGTCAACTCGAGAGAAAGTTTTTCATTAAAGAACAATCCGTCTAATCCGGCACTGAATTCTTTGCGTTTCTCCCAGGTAATGCTTGGATTTCCGGTACGGTTTGGAGAGACCCTGTATACCAGCGTTTCGGTGGTATTTCCGAACCACTGGTTGGTAGTAGCCGGGCCGAACAACGTACCGTTGTTGTTGTTGTTCCATCTGTCGCGGTACGAAAATGGAGCAAGAAAACTCTCATATCCCAGCACACCACCTTGTACCCGGAGTTTCAGGTAATCTACACATTTGATATTTTCCATGAATTTTTCCTCCGAAATAACCCAGGCTAAACCGGCGGAAGGAAATATATCATAACGTTGTCCAGCATCAAATGCCGAAGTACCTCCATAATTGACTACCGCATTAACGATGTATTTATTGTCGTACGAATATTTACCTGTAAATACGCCGTTTTGTAATCGCTGTGGCTCTTCTGTTTTACTTCTGGCAATTTTGGAAATAAAATAGGTTGCGGAAAGCTTTACGTCATGCTTGTCGAATTTTTTAGCATACGAAAGATTCTCATAAACAGCCATCTGCTGATAATAATATTCATTCAAAAGAACCTGATCATCCATTTGTGTTCCATCATGTTTCTTTGCAAGAAGTATAGTATCCCTTCCAGCTGTTGTTTTTGCGGGTGTGGCAATGTATGCATAGTAATCCTGAGCCTTCCCGATACGTAATTGATTGAAGGCGTCGAATGCAAGATAGGTCTTGGATTTCAATCCATCCAAAATACTTTTCATGTCGAATTCTATGGCAGTAGTTGCAGCACCTGTACGGCCGGTTTCGGTGTAGTAACCATTAGCGGTTAAGTTACCGATTGGGTTTTGCGTGAAACTGGAACTAACTCCATAATAGGGAGGATTTCCTGAGGCAGGATCATAAGGAGCTGCATAAACGGGGAATGCGATAGGAGGAATGGACGTGATGTCGTTAATTACCGTTGGGAATTCAATGCCTGTCAATACTGTATTTGTATTGGCATCCTGATTGGTGTAATTGGAATTATATCCGTAATTGGAAGAACGACGGAAGGAGAGTCCTCCAAAGAAGTTGAACTGCACCTTGATAAAATCATTGATTTTAATGTCGATGTTCGACCGGGCATTCAAACGGTTATAGTCGGCTTTTGGTCCGATTTTATAGATATCGCCTTCGCTATTATATCCCAGATAGGCAAAATACTGAACCCGGTCGTTGCCACCTGAGGAAGAAAGATTCAGTCTGGTATAGGACATCGAGTTCTTCAGCATCATTGATTTAAAGTCGACACTTGGATGAGCATAATCGTACGGATTGTTTTGTGCATAAGCTGCTACATCTGTGGCAGCGTATCGCTCAGGCAATCCATCATTTTTGTGTGCCAGATTGTTGAGGGTAGCATATTCTCCTCCATTAACCCAACCCGGCATCCGGTCAATGACGGAAGTTCCGGTTTCTAGGTTAACGTTCAGGATTCTTTCGTTGATTTTCCCCCTTTTTGTTTTAATAAATATGATTCCGTTCGCAGCAGAGGGTCCGAACATGGCTTTGTCTGCAATATCCTTAACGATGGTAACTGATTCAACTTCATTCGGATCGAGCGGCATTTCGGTAATATCGGTCGGAACATCATCAATAATGTACATCATGTTCATTTGACGCGCAGAAATATTTACTTTTTGAGAAAACCCATTTCTAGATGTAAATTCCTCTGCACTAATTCCGGGGGCGCCATTATTTTCACGTACCTCTACTCCGGCAGCCAAACCTGTCAAACTATGACGAAAATCTGTAGAAGGATACCGCTCCAATTGTGATGAAAGCAATATATCGGATGAACTGGTAAGTTCCCTCTTCTTTAGATCTATAAACGGAAGGGGTGTCTGATCGGCTTCTGTCATAAGAAGTTTTGATTTCACCAATTGGATGGTGTTTTCTTTGATCAATACCTGAACGAGCACTACACTTTTTTCATATCCTTTAGATCTTACTGCCACATAATCATCCGGATAGCCCTTGAAAGTGAATTCTCCTTTTTCATCGGTTTCGGCATGGATCACTCCCTCGCCGACTACTACCTGTGCCTTAGGGAAAGCTTTTCCGTTTTCGTCGGTAACTTTCAGGCTTATACTGATCAATTTCACTTTCTTTGCCGTTTTCTTATCCTGCGCAGAAAGAGAAGTTGCTAGTACAATACAGAGCAGCATCATTCCTATTGTTCTGTATTTCAATAATATATTATGAATTCTCATAATTCTCTTTTATTAAGGATTAGTTACCAAACTTCGTTTGATACAAATTTTTTCATTTTGTAAGTATCCTCCGTATTGAAAGGCAGGTAATACATCGCATCCTTCCAGTTGGTCTGGCGGTCGGAAGACAACGCATAACGGTCGTATTTAAAACCGGTGGGATAGGTAGCGTTTACGGGTACTTTTTCGATCGTAACCCCCATCAACGGGCCGGCATAAGCGGCAGGGGCATCTTTCCAGCGACGGATATCAAAATAGTAATGGCCTTCAAAACATAGTTCGATGTTGCGTTCATTTTTAACGCGGAGCCTGAAAGCATCTTTTGATGAAGTGTACATTGGCAAAACATCGGGTTGACCGATCCTTGTCCTGATTAGGTTGACTGCCTGAAGGGACGAAAGTCCGGCACCCGGAGCAGATCCATTGGGACCGTAAGCTTCGTTTGCAGCTTCTGCGTAATTCAAATACAATTCTCCCAGCCGGATGATCGGATCTGTTACCTGTTTGGACGTCTTGTTTTTCACACTTGTTTCTGTCCAACGCTTTCTTGCATAATAGCCGGTGCGGGTAATTCCTAAATAAGATTGATCTACCAATTCACCATACTGAGCTACTCCGTTCACCATCTGGAACCAGATTTGTGCCTTGGAATTCGTCCAGCCAATGATATTGGAAGCCTGATTGTGGATAATGTCAATGGCGAAACGCGGGTCGCGGTTGGCATAAGGATCTTGCTCCTTGAACTTGCCCGCTGCAATTGCGATGTCACGATCTGCCGGTGTATTGAGTGCATAGCCATCCTTGGTCTCGAATTTATCTACAAAATTTTGTGTTGGACATTCGCCTGACCAGCTGGATTTGCTGTTACCAAAGACACCATTGACAAATCCCGCCTGAGCACCGTTGGTTTCGTTCCAGGTACCGTAATCACGACCCCATAACTGCTCATTGGTGTAGGTAACCCCGACGTAGTTGTCCTTGTATTTGGCAGCTGTCTGTAATTCATAACCAAACTGTTTCGCGATGGTGATAGCCTCCCAGGCAGCAATGGCAGCATTTTCCCAGTCTTTTTGACCCAACTCGTTGTTTAGCGGACTAGCTGCATAAAGCAGGGCACGAGATTTAAAGGCTTTTGCAGCCACTCCGTTCGGACGAGCCTGATCAGGGCTGGACAGATGACCTGGGGCTCCCGGGATCGGGTTGTCGCGGCGCATCAGATCTGCTTTTGCAAAAAAGGTGGCGGCTGTATCCATATCGGCTGCGATGCGTACCAATGTTTCGTGTTTCGACAATCTTGGTATATCCCATTGATCTTCAGGTCCTAATACTTTTGTCAAATAGGGCATTGGTCCCCAGATTCGGAATAGTTCAAAATGGGCAAATGCCCTGACAAAATGAGCCTGAGCCGTATAATCGTCAATGATTACCTGATCAGCCTGCAGTATTTTGATGTTCTGCAACGTTATGTTACAAATACGTATGGCCGTGAACATGGACCCCAAAATTGGTCGCCGTGCGCGGTCGTATGTAAATTTATTAACAAAAGCAGATACCTGCCCGCTTTTAAACGTCTGTCCTTCCATGTAACGACCCATGTCGGCACAATCTGTTAATCCTTCCCAGGTATATTTCTGATCCCACTGGTCGAAATAGAAAGGCATGCCATTTTTGATGTTCCAGTCTCTCCAGGTTGTTCCATCCAGTTGGCGTCCTTCATAGACATCCAAAAAGAATTTTTTGAAGTTATCCAGTTTCTTGAA
This sequence comes from Bacteroidales bacterium, assembly GCA_038325635.1. Taxonomy (GTDB): domain Bacteria; phylum Bacteroidota; class Bacteroidia; order Bacteroidales; family Prolixibacteraceae; genus CAINVV01. The sequence goes on along the minus strand of JBBQJE010000067.1, from coordinate 5,588 downwards.
AACATCATCGGTTGTCAGACCTGATTCAGGCGACTTATCCAGGTAACTTTCCAAACAGGAGGAAAAGAGTACCGGAGAGAGGATGATGGCTACTATTAAAATATATTTTTTCATGATTTATCTGTTTAGCGTTTTAAAAAGAAACATTAACACCAAATTTGACAGAGGTCATCTGAGGATAGAAACCTTGTTGGAAATCTTTCCGTTCCGGATCACCCTCGATGAGGTTGGTTAGTGTCCAGAGGTTATTTCCGGTAGCATAAACCTTGATGTTGCTTACTCCTGCAAGACGACTGAGCGTTTTGGATGTCATGTTGTAACCCAAAGAAACCTCTTTCAACCTGATGTAATCAGCTTTGCGCCAAAAACGGTTCTCAATGGCAATTTGGTATCCTCTGTCCGCTTCACCACCTCCCCAGAATAGGATATCAGCGCTTGAACTGCCGCTGTAATGCAAGGTTGAGTGATTGGCATTCGGATTATTTGGTGCCCAGAAATCTAACTGTGAAGAGTGAACACGCCAGTCGCCTTTGATAAATTCGACTTCATAAGTCTGGTTGTAATCCACATATTTACCCTGATTTCCTTGGAACATGAAACTGAATTCAAATTTTTTGTAATTGAATCCGCTTGAAAAGGAATAAGTAATTGGTGGGAAATTTGATCCGGCAATCGGAAACTTGTCGAGACTGGTAATTTTACCGTCCACCTTGTAATCGAGGAATTTATAATCACCGACATTTACCTTGTAAAGATCAATTGGGGAGGGATTGTTATGGATGTCGTTAACAGAGTTATAATAACCTGTTCCGGTCAGTAATACTCCGCTCAACTGAGAACCAAGAGGTTTACCGGCATCCTTTGTATAATCGGGTGAGTACGGTGGATCGTCCTTAAAGATAATCCTGTTTTCATTGTACCCGAAGATCGCTTTCATCCAATAATTCAGCTGAGATGGGGTCGTTTTGTTAAATTCAATTTCAATTTCCAGTCCATGTTTTTTTAGTTTTCCAAGGTTCAAGTCTTTGAAAGAGTTTCCAACAAGCATGGTCACGCTTCGGGGTGTAAGCAACATTTTGTCACGTTGCTCATCAAAAAAGTCAAGACCAATTGTTAGGGTATTTTTCATGAAACCCAATTCTAAACCAAGGTCTCTTTTGCGAGCTTGTTCCCATTGGGCTGTATTATTGGCACCTAGATCTTCGTGTAGGTATGGGCCGGGGCTTCCGGCATTATCAGAGTAGTACGCACTGTTGTACAACCATCTGTTAGCGGCATTATCGCTTCCTGTTAATCCGTCTGAATAACGAAGTTTCATTTTGCTCATCCAAGGTAATGCATTTTTGAAGAATTTCTCCTCCGAAACTACCCATCCAATGGCTCCTGACGGGAAAAATCCAAAACGATTTCCCGGAGCGAATCTTTCAGAACCGGTGTATCCAACATTGAATTCCATCAAATACCTGTGGTCATAGTCGTAGGTAGCTCTGCCAACTAATGCTTCGTTGAAATAAGGGAATTCAGTTCCGCTGTTCTTCTGTTGACGGTTCAAAAGTGCCAGTCCTGATACAGAATGTTTTCCGAAGGTGTTGGCATAATTAAAACCAAATTCATAATAGAGGTCGCGGTAATACCCACCCTGCATACCTCCAACGTTAATGTCGAGTGGTTGCTGTTTGTAATATTCGTTCCCGGCGCTTGTTTGCCTGTACCATGGATTGACACCCGGCTTGCCAATGTCATCGTAATTCATTTGGTATTCGGGGAAAGCCCAGTTTGCCGTAAGAATTCTGTTTACATAATAAGTACTTAACGCAATTTTACCGGCAAAGGATAACCCTTTGGTGATGAAATCAAGTTTTTGGTCAAAAATTACGTCAGTAAACAATTTTGAGTTCAAATCCTGGTTAAACTGACCGGTATTCAAACTGGTATAAGGATTGCCGGTGTATTCACCAAAGTTGGCAGCCAGGCGGGATCCTGTTTCTGTAGGGTAGTCAGGATCAGGAACCTGCTTAAGTACCCAGTCGGGGAAATAGGCAGGATAACGAGCGGGACCCGTAGAATAAAGGTTCCTCCAGGGTGAGCTGTTCGGTGAATTTTTGATACCGGTCTGGCCACCCAAATTGAAAGACAAGGTTGTTGTCGGTGTCAACTGGAAATCGACATTGGTACGGTAATTAAAACGATTGTACCGATAGCTCAAATCGTAAAAACCATCTTTCTTGGCATTGAAGAAGTCGCCTTCATACAAATATCCAAGCGAGCAGAAATACTTGACAAAGTTTGTTCCTCCTGAAACGTTGAAGTTAGCATTTACGTTCGGCGCATACGGCCTTGTAACCTCGTCAAACCAGTTGACATTGGGATAGCGTAATGCATTCAGCGGAGTAGAAGGGTTTGCATATTGGTCAAGGGTCGATTGCGGCATCAAATCCTGGAATTTTGATCCGTTCATCAAACCTACATTGTACATCGACATGGTCGTAAAGGAACTGATATGATCAGGAATACGAGTGGCTTTTTGAATACCGTACGAGGCAGAGAAATCCAACACAGGTTTTCCTATTTTACCACGTTTGGTCGTAACAATGATAACACCGTTAGCACCCCTTGCACCGAATACTGCGGTTGCAGAAGCATCTTTCAATACGGAAATGGAATTGATTTCGTTTGGATCTAAGGTATTAAAATCACGCTCAACACCGTCGACCAATACCAAAGGTGCCGAACCGTTCCAGCTGGATAATCCGCGAATAACGATCTCCGAATTATTTGCTCCGGGCTCACCCGTCTGCTGGATAGTCAATACTCCGGAAAGTTTACCGGTAATGGCATTGGTTACGTTGGAAGAACCTGAACGCATCAGCGCCTGGTTATTTACCTGGGTAATGGCGCCTACCACACTCTCTTTCTTTTGAGTACCATACCCAACGATAACGACTTCTTCTACGCCAATGGATTGGTCTAAAAGGGTTATCCTGAAATTCGAGTTGTTACCAATAGCAATTTCTTTGCTTATCATTCCTACAAAGCTCACCAATAGCGTTTTTGCTGTTGACGGAATATTCATGGCGAAATTACCATCAATGTCAGTGATGGTGCCCACTGTTGTGCCAACGACGACAATCGTCGCTCCGGGAATAGGATCCCCTGCAACATCATTCACCTTGCCACTAATCTTTTTTTGCTGTTCTGCAAGACTCGTGCCTTGTTCTGGTTTTGCGAACGACTTATTCCCATCTGCAGCCAGAGAGGCAAAAGCCATCAACAAAACGACAGAAAGCAATTTGATCTTCAAAAGAATTTGTGACCCACAACCAGAAGGGAAGCAGTTCAATCTTCGATTTTTTTTCATAATCTGTTCTGTTTGAAATTTAATATAGTTTGATTAAGTCACTTGAATTAATAGCTAAATAGTGACATTCGCATTTTTAGATAATGACAATACAATCTATTGCATAATCAGTTAGGAAACAAATTCATCTCATTCTTTTAAGTTTAGTGTTTAAAAATCTTCGGTTTTTGAGCCGTTGAGTTACCCGGTCATCTCGTTTTTTTCTAGAGTCAAAGTTAGTTAAAATTTAAATTGTAATGTTAAATTGTGTTATTTATATTGAATATAAGTAATTCTCAGGAAGAAAATGGCCAAAAATTCCAATAGATCTCCAGGCCTTATTTATTCCCCTCGCAGGGATTTAACAAGATTATTCTTTAATGCATAATGAACAGCCAGCAAGCTAAAAATTGAACCACTTAGTAGTATAAGAATAGAAACTAATGGTAGCCAGTATGCTAAATTAGAGTTCGATGGAGAGCTAAGTATAGGTAACGCACTTAGTATGGCAGGAACTATTCCTACGATCACCGCTGCAATAATGAGGAACAGTTTTTCCGTAAAAAGCATGCGGGTAATTTTAGATTTTGGAAAACCGATGGATTGGAGTAACCCGTATTCTGGAATTTGCTCTAAGGTTGTTCTGAAGATCAAAATACCAAGGCCAATTGTTCCAATGAGTAAGCCTAATGCACCTAACATTAAAAAAATATTTAGATACGTATTTTCGATTTGATTGAAATTTTGCAAACGATCGGTGGTGCTTGTTACTTCGGCTCCATAAGCTCTCCATCCGTCCGTGAAATCCTTATTGTTAATTTTCAATTGCGGGGACTTAACCAAAAAAATGTTCGCCCCACTTACCGACGGAAACGCCTTGACAAAGAACTCTTCGGCAATGACAACATTTCCCTGAAGAATGGAGTTTTCAAGTCCACCAATCAATTTGAGTTTTAGTATTTCTCCATTTTCTGTCTTGTAATTCAGCGTATCACCAATGTTTTTCCCCAATCCCCACTGAATGACAGTCTGATCGGCAAAGGCAGGAAGTACATTATCGCCGAGTCTTTTATTTAACGAGTTCCACGGATTTCTATCATCCACCTCCGCAGTATGTGTGACAATCGTAAATGATTTACTGGCATTGAGTTGAGCCGGATTACAGGCAATAATTCGTGGACTCGAAATCCGGTTCAGATTAAGGCAGCTGGCATCATCGCCAGGCTGAGAGTGAAATGCAACTATTTGTGCATCAGAAGGCAAGCCTAATTCGTCTTTTGATTGAATACTCGCAGGATCAAAAAGAACAGGTGACGTAGTTTCAATAAAGAAATTAAATCCTCCGGTACCTGATGAGGCCAGCTCGGGATGCGTGGTGACATCTTTGCGGAATAGTCCGGTAGATACAACCAGAAAGATTCCGATGGAAAGAAAACTTACGGATAAAATGGTCCGTTTTCGGTCTCCTGACAGGCGTTTTAAAATGAATGTTCGATATGAAAAATTCTCATTTGACTCATAAAGTGCTACTCTTTTCAGGGTGAAATCCAACAAAAACAGGAGCCCTGGCAACATCCCAAATCCACTGATGTAAAACAATTCAGTATTTACTTCGCCACTTCCCAGGCCACTCGAAAATAGAATTGCAATGGAAATTAGGATCATTAGACTACCCGCATATAGCGACTTTCTACTTTTATTTAGATCTTTTTTTCTTCTTTTTTTATTCAAGATGAACAACTGACTTTTCAGATTGCGGTTCAAAATCAGGAAGAAAGAGCATAATGAAATAGCTGCAATAATTACAAAACTCAGAAATAGTGTAATTGGCCTAACGTATATTTGGGCGATTGTTGTCCTGACGATATCATTCCATAGTGTATTGATGGCTTTAAGAATAATAAAATCGTACATCAAAGCAACCGGAATTCCGATAAATATTCCAGTAATCACAAGAAATGAAGCCTCAGCAAAAAGCATTTTCCGGATAGTTTCGAAAGACAATCCGATGGATTTGTAGATCCGAATCTCATTGGTTCGGTAGTCCAGAAAAAGTTTAAATAATAAATAGGCAAGCAAAAAAGCAGCAATCAACACAAAAAAGCTAAGGCCTATGAATAATTGGCCGAAATCAACTCCGTTTGCAGTGGCAGTGAGACCTTCCAGTTTGACATCTTTTATTTCAAAACCCACTTGAGAAGGCTGAATGGATGTGAGAATAGCTCGTTCAACTTCCTTAGCACTCGTTATG
>JBBQJE010000066.1:0-14455 GCA_038325635.1 Bacteroidales bacterium | reverse complement strand
GATATGCCCTGAATGATACGCTAAAGGCAAATTTCAAAGCATCCATTATTGACCATTGGCAAATCGAAAGACCTGAAAAAGAGGGGGCATGGAATATTTTTACGGCGCTTACAGGGACAGCAAATTTTGATCTTAACGAGGCTTGCTGGTGGTTGCGAGAATATCCTATTGACATGATTGAGTGGGAGATAATAAACAGCAACCGGAAAGATATTGACAAAATAGAACCGAATTTCAGAGGTCAGACGACAAAAGAAGTTCTACCACCTGACGAAAGACCTATCCATCGTCACAACGGTAATATGTTTACTTTGGATCGCAAAGGTGGTAATGGTACATCAGAAAGCAGTGCCGGAGATATCTGGTTATTGCCCTATTGGATGGGAAGATATCTGGGGGTAATTAGTGCTCCTGCAAAATAAACAATAGATAACGAGTAGGGTTATTAGATTCATTATATATGAAATTTACCCTACCCGTTATCTACTGCTTAAATGTTGCTCCTTATTTCTTCCTTCAATTGATCAATCAGGACTTTAACCGGTATAATTTCATTGCATCTATAGGCATTTGCACCTGCAAAGACAAATGCTTCGCCAAATTGGCCCCTGGATGCTTCGCCCAATACTTTTCCAATACAATAAGGCGCAGTACGCGGGTTGCATGTTCTGAGGCAGTGATGTGCACATTTGAAAGGAATCGTCTCACCTTTCATGGTTCTTTTGGTAAATTCATTACTTATTACCCTACCAGGAAGACCTACCGGACTGTTAATGATAGTAATATCCTCTTTTTTTGCCTTTAAATAGGCATTTTTAAAGTTATCGTCAACATCACATTCGTCCGTGCAAACAAACCTGGTTGCCATTTGAACCCCACTGGCACCAAGTTTTAAAAACTTCGCGATATCGTGACCATCAAATATACCTCCGGCAGCAATTACCGGAATTTTTTCTTCCAGCGTTGAGGTGTACTCTACCAATTCGGTAACCAATTGTTCGAGGGATGCGGTCGTTTCGTTTACGATATCATCGTATGAAAATCCTAAGTGTCCTCCGGCAAGCGGTCCTTCCACAATCACAGCATCAGGAACACGGTTGTAGTTTTGTTTCCACTTCTTGTAAATAATATTTAAAGCCCTGACGGAGGAAACAATAGGAATTATTTTAATTTCACTTCCCGCAACCAACCTTGGAAGATCCAAAGGCAGTCCTGAACCACAAATGATAATATCAACTTTTTCCTCGACACAAACTTTAATAAGTTCTTCATAATTGGTCAAAACGACCATTACATTAACTCCAATGATTCCTTTCGTTAAAGACCGCGCTTTGCGAATTTCTGCCCTTAAAGCAACATTGACAGTATTAACATATTGATTAAGAGGCGCATTCTCATAATCTCCAAGACCAACGCTCGCAATCACACCAACACAGCCTTCATTGGCAACTGCAGAGGCCAATCCCGCCATAGATACCCGTACGCCCATACCACCCTGAATTATTGGTGGATTCACTTCTAAATTTCCGATTTGAAGGGTCTGAATTGGTTTAATTCCCATTAATAAAAAGTTTACTGTTATAACTAAATTCTATTCTATGGAATTTTGCGAAAAAGTAGTAGTTAGTCGTAAAAATTCCATGCAATAATTGCGTATAAAAGTAAAATAAAATCAACAAGTTTTATTTTCCCTCAATCCATTTTATGATTTTATCTTCATCAGGAAGTTCTTTCGGAAAAGCAACGTCCGCAATCTGGCCTTTTTCGTCAATCAAAAATTTCTGAAAGTTCCATTGAACAGGAGCATCCAATACACGATTCTCCGCTTTTGTAGTAAGCCATTTATAGAGCGGATCAATATCATCTCCTTTGACTGAGATCTTTGACATCATTGGGAAGGTAACGCCATAATTTTTAGTGCAGAACTCACTGATCTCCTTGTTGCTGCCAGGTTCCTGAGAAGCAAATTGTTGGCAGGGAAACCTACGATCACAAAATTTTTGTCTTTGTATTTTTCGTAAAGTTTCTGAAGACTCGCATATTGAGGTGTCAGCCCGCACTTGGAAGCCGTATTTACCACCATTACCTTTTTCCCTTTAAGCGAGGACAGATTAAAGGATTGTCCGTCTAGCGAGGTGGCGTTAAAATCGTATAAAACTTTGGTTTGTGCAGAAAGTCCTCCAACTGTCAACATTAAAGCAAATGCAACTAGTATCTTTTTCATTTTGAAATAAATTTTAATTTTAAATATTATTACCTATATACGGAAATGATTTTGGGATGTTTCTATGGTCAAATCAATATTATAGAAAGGGGCTTTCCTGACGGTATTTCGGGTGTCCATTTATATAAACTGATTTCGCTTATTCATCCTGCATTTGAAGGACACATTTTCACATTTGCACATTTCCATAATTTTTTAGTTGATAACTTATCTCAGTACAGAGTTGGCGACAATCATTTTTCTCTTATTTTTGGAGTCAGCTATTGTGACTATTTTTCATGGAACATTACATCGTATCTGCCCGCAAATATCGTCCCGACACCTTTTCAACGGTTGTTGGACAACCTTCAATTACCTCTACTCTGAAGAATGCCATTCGCAGTAACCATTTGGCACATGCCTATTTGTTCTGTGGTCCAAGAGGGGTAGGGAAGACTACCTCGGCGCGCATTTTTGCCAAAACGATTAACTGCCTCAATCTTACAGCTGATACAGAGCCCTGCAATCAATGTGAATCCTGCGTTTCCTTTGGTGAGAACCGCTCGTACAATATACACGAATTGGATGCAGCTTCTAACAACTCTGTGGAAGATATTCGCTCACTGGTTGATAAGGTTAGAATTCCCCCTCAAATTGGTAAATACAGCGTATACATCATCGATGAGGTTCACATGCTTTCTTCACAGGCATTCAACGCCTTTTTGAAGACTTTAGAGGAGCCACCTGCACATGCGATATTTATCCTGGCAACGACCGAGAAGCAAAAAATCATTCCAACGATTCTGTCTCGTTGTCAAATCTATGATTTTAACCGAATCAGTATTTCTAATATAGAAAAGCATCTGCTTGAAGTGGCGGGAAAAGAAAATGTGGTCATCGAAGCAGAAGCATTGAATGTTATAGCCCAAAAGGCCGATGGTGCCATGCGTGATGCATTGTCAATATTTGATCAGGTTGTTAGTTTTTGTGGAGAAAAAGTTACCTATCAGGATACCATCGCTAATTTGAATGTACTCGATTATGATTACTATTTCAAATTAACAGATGGATTTATAAAAGGAGATGTGTCTGGTAATCTCATGATATTTAATGAAATATTATCCAAAGGGTTCAATGCACATCATTTTATTAATGGACTCTCACAACATTTTCGTGATCTGTTGATATGCCGTGATATTGTTACCTTACCATTATTGGAAGTTGGTGGTGAAATTAAGGAGCGATACCGGAAACAAGCAACTCAATGTTCTGAAGATTTTCTGACTGCCGCGCTAATCTTGGCCTCAGATTGCGACATTCAGTATAAAAATTCATCAAACCAACGTTTCCTTGTGGAACTAGCCTTAATCAGAAGTGCTCAATTGATTGAGCAGCTAAAAAAAAAACAGTTGACGAAGCTATAAGCTGCCTCTATTTTTTACCTGTTTTTAATTCAATTAGTCCGATTGGCAATTCTGAAAAAGATTCTGCATTAATTTCAAAAACCGCAGTAGTTAACCCTTCCCCAAAAGCGCCTACCTTCAATCGCACAACAGAACCGGAAAAAAGGATCAGGCGATCTCCATCCGGAATTCTCTCTACACCTTCTATTTCAGGAATGTTAAATGGAGAAAATTCTTCTGAAATCGCCGAGCCAGTGGCACAGTTTTCCAAAAGCAAAGAAATTTTGAGAGAACAACCTTTCGATCAAAGTCAATTGAAGGATGCATGGAAAATTTTTGCCGAAACTGTTGATGCTGCACAATTAAAATCTGCCCTTTCAGTTAGAGAGCCATTCTTGCTGGATAATTATTGCATTGAGTACAATCTGGATAACGAGGTTCAACGTCAACGTATCATTCTGGACCTAAAACCTAAATTGATTTCCCATCTGCATGAGATTCTGAAAAATGACCGTATCAGTATCGAATTTAAGGTAACAGAAAATACGGAAGAGATAATGAATAAGCCATATACAGACCAAGAAAAATTTAATACGCTGGTTGCTAAATATCCTGCACTTGGAATATTAAAGCAAAGATTTGGATTGGATTTTGAATAAAATGCCTCTTTTTGAGCTATTCACTATCAGAAATCTTGAAACTACACCATAATTTCTTACTTTTATCGCTCTAAAAAATAGAGAACTAAAAATAGAAAATAGATGCAAAAAATAAAAGTACTAAATCCAGTTGTTGAACTCGATGGAGACGAAATGACCAGAATTATCTGGAAAATGATTAGAGAGCAATTGATTTTGCCCTATCTTGATATAGATATTAAATATTATGACCTTGGTATCGAATACCGTGATGAAACAAATGATCAGGTTACGATTGATGCAGCCAATGCAATTAAAAAATACCACGTTGGAATCAAATGTGCGACCATCACTCCTGATGAGGCACGTGTTAAAGAATTCGGGCTCAAAAAAATGTGGAAATCACCGAATGGAACTATCCGTAATATTCTTGACGGAACCATCTTCCGCGAACCTATTGTTGTAGATAACGTCCCTCGTCTGGTTCCGCAATGGACTGCTCCGATCATGATTGGCCGCCATGCTTTTGGTGATCAATATAGAGCAACGGATATTGTCGTTGATCGTCCGGGTAAGTTGACGCTTACTTTCAAGGCTGATGATGGCACTGAGCAGGAAGTTCATGATGTGTATCATTTTGATGGTCCGGGTGTTGCGTTGGCAATGTACAATACCGAAGAATCCATTCGCGGCTTTGCCCACAGTTGCTTCAAAATGGCTTTGACAAAGAAATGGCCACTCTATCTTTCAACCAAAAACACAATCCTTAAAAAATACGATGGTTTCTTTAAGGATATTTTTGAAGAAATTTTCCTGAATGACTACAAAGCTGATTTTGATGCCACGGGTATCACCTACGAACATCGCCTCATCGATGATATGGTTGCCTCCGCATTAAAATGGAGCGGAAACTTTATCTGGGCATGTAAAAATTATGATGGAGATGTTCAGTCAGATACGGTTGCACAGGGATTTGGCTCTCTCGGATTGATGACATCTGTACTGCTGACCCCGGATGGAGGTACTATTGAAGCAGAAGCGGCACATGGCACCGTGACTCGTCACTACCGTGAACACCAAAAAGGCCGCCCAACTTCTACAAATCCGATTGCTTCTATCTTTGCATGGACTCGCGGATTAGATTTCAGAGGAAAACTGGATGGTAATCAGCCGCTAAGAGATTTCGCTGCGATGGTAGAAAAGGTATGTATTGACACAGTTGAGTCCGGTAAAATGACCAAAGACCTTGCTCTTTCCATTTACGGTGATAAGCTTACCTCTGCAAATTATCTTTCTACGGAAAAATTTATGGAAGCGCTGATTGAAGAGCTGAACCTGAGGATGAAGTAAGGAGAAGTTTGGAGTGCTTAAAGTTTGGAGCACATAAAGTTATTGGACTCCAAACATTGAAATCATAGAATTTTTTTTAACTTTAAGTTCTTTTAGTACTCATTGATAAAAAAAGATCGTTTAACCTTTAAAAAAATAGAAACATGCTAAAAAAATCTATAGAAACTGCAATAAATCAGCAAATTAATGCTGAAATTCATTCTGCCTATTTGTACTTATCCATGTCATCCTATTGTCAGTCAATCGGGATGGCTGGAGTAGCGAATTGGATGAAAATCCAATTTCAGGAAGAGTTGGCTCATGCTACTCATTTTTTCGATTATGTATTGGAAAGAGGTGGTCGTGTGCTTCTTGCCCCTATTGCTGCGGTTGAAGTTAATTTCAAAAGTGTCAGTCATGTATTCGAAGAAACGCTCGCTCATGAAGTAAAAGTTACAGGCCTGATTAATAATTTAATGGATATTGCTATTAATGAAAGCGACCATGCTACAAAAAGTTTTCTTCAATGGTTTGTAGATGAGCAAGTTGAAGAAGAAGCGAATGTAGAGCAAATACTTAATAATCTAAAACTGATAAACGGTGAAGGTCAGGGATTGTTGATGATGGATCGCGAAATGCAAGCGAGAGTATTTGTAAATCCATTTCCGGCAAAAGCATAGGATATTTTAAAAAATTCAATCGATAGGAGCATCAGTGAAAACTTGACGCTTTATAAATATTTAAACCCGTCTGGTTCTCAAAGCCTGACGGGTTTAAAATGGATGAATATTTCTTTCATTGCAACATTTCAGTTACCTTTGTCAGCGCATCATTTATGGAATAAGATAGAAACACGAAACTACGAATATGTCAATTTTTGGAAATTTATTAAAAGGATTATTGGGCAACAAATCTGACAGGGATATAAAAGAAGTTATGCCTGTTATTACGTTGATAAAAGATGAATACAGCAGAATAACAGGCTTCTCTAACGACCAACTTCGGGCAGAAACGGCCAGAATTAAACAAATTGTAAGTGATTACATTAAGGCGGAAGAAGAGGAGATTGCCGCACTAAAAGAACGTGCTGAAAGTGGCGAAATGCCTATCGAAGAAGGCGAAAAACTATATAGTCGGGTAGATAAACTCGAGGAAATCGTCACCAAAAAACTTGAAGAAGTGCTCGCAACAATTCTTCCTACTGCCTTTGCAATTGTGAAGGACACAGCTCGTCGTTTTTTCGAAAACCAGGAAATTGTTGTTTCCGCTTCAGATTCTGATCGGGAGTTAGCTACTAGCAAAGATTTTGTAACCATAGATGGAGAAAAGGCAATCTATAAAAATAGCTGGATTGCTGGTGGCACACAACAAACCTGGAACATGGTTCATTACGATGTTCAGCTTATTGGCGGATATGTGCTTCATACGGGTAAGATTTCTGAAATGGCTACCGGTGAAGGGAAAACGCTGGTTGCAACTTTACCTGTTTTCTTGAACGCCCTTGCTGGCCGAGGGGTACATATTGTTACAGTCAACGATTATTTGGCAAAACGTGACTCAGAGTGGATGGGTCCTATTTATCAGTTCCATGGACTCTCAGTAGATTGTATCGATAAACATCAGCCTAATTCCGTTGAACGCCGTAAGGCTTATAACGCGGATATTACCTTTGGTACAAACAACGAATTTGGTTTTGATTATCTGCGTGATAATATGGCCACTGAACCAGCTGATCTGGTTCAACGCAAGCACCATTATGCCATTGTGGATGAGGTTGACTCCGTTTTAATTGACGATGCCCGTACTCCGTTGATTATTTCCGGCCCAATTCCAAAAGGCGAAAACCAACTGTTTGATGTATTGAAGGGGCCTGTAGAACAACTGGTTAAAACTCAGCGTGAATTAGTTAACCAATTGTTGATTGAAGCTAAGAAAAAGATCAATTCACACAATAAAGATGAGGCAGAAGAAGGTTCAATGGCCTTGCTTCGTGCATACAAAGGTTTACCTAAATACAAGGCGACGATTCGCTTCATGAGTGAGGAGGGTAACAAAGCTAAAATGCTGAAGACTGAGAACTTTTACATGGCAGACAACAGCAAGAACATGCATATTGTTACAGACCCACTCTATTTTATCATCGAAGAAAAGCAGAATTCAGTCGAGTTAACCGATAAAGGTATTGATATTCTTTCCCAAAATAATTCTGATTCCGGCTTCTTTATTTTACCGGATGTTGGTGCTAATATAGCTGATATACAAAATGATGTAATACTTTCTGATACAGAAAAGCTTGAAAGAAAAGATAGTTTGATGCAGGATTTCGCTATTAAATCTGAAAGAGTTCATACGGTAAATCAGTTATTGAAAGCCTATACCATGTTCGAAAAAGACATTGAATATGTCGTTATTGAGAATAAGGTGAAGATCGTTGATGAACAAACAGGTCGAATCATGGAAGGCCGTCGTTATTCAGACGGATTGCATCAGGCTATTGAAGCAAAGGAAAAGGTTGTTGTTGAAGCCGCTACACAGACTTTCGCAACAATTACGCTGCAGAATTATTTCAGAATGTACCATAAGCTGGCTGGTATGACCGGTACAGCAGAGACGGAAGCAGGCGAGTTATGGGATATCTACAAATTGGAAGTTGTCGTTATTCCTACCAATCAGCCAATTACCAGAAAAGATTTCGAAGACTTAGTTTACAAGACTAAAAACGAAAAATACAAAGCGATCATTGAGGAGATCGTACGCTTGAACAAATTAGGCAGACCAATGCTGGTAGGTACAACTTCTGTTGAAATATCAGAGTTGCTTAGCAGGATGTTACAGATGCGAGGAATCAAGCATCAGGTATTGAATGCCAAGCTACATCAGCGCGAAGCAGATATCGTGGCAGAGGCGGGTAAATTGGGTACGGTCACGATTGCTACAAACATGGCCGGTCGTGGTACAGACATCAAATTGACCCCTGAAACGCGTGGTTTGGGAGGATTAGCAATCATTGGTACCGAAAGGCACGATTCTCGACGGGTCGACCGCCAGTTACGTGGTCGTGCAGGTCGCCAGGGAGATCCGGGAACATCTCAGTTCTTTGTTTCTCTTGAGGATGATCTGATGCGACTCTTCTCTTCTGACCGTATCGTTGGAATTATGGATCGCCTTGGATTGAAAGAAGGAGAGGTAATCCAGCATTCAATGATTTCAAAATCCATTGAACGGGCACAGAAAAAGGTTGAAGAAAATAACTTTGGAATTCGTAAACGTTTGCTCGAATACGATGATGTGATGAATTCGCAGCGTGAGGTAATCTACAAAAAGAGACGTCATGCCCTATTTGGCGAAAGAATTGAGGTGGATATTCTCAACATGATCTATGATATGGGTGAGATGCTTACACAAGAACATCAACCGAATGGAAGCGAGGCTTATGAGGATTATCGCATTGATTTGATAAAGGCGCTTTCGCTGGATTGTCCTGTTAACGAGGAGGAGTTTACCAAAATGAATATTGATCAAATGACCGATAAGGTCTATCATGCTTCGATTGATAATTTCACGCGTAAATCACAGGCAATTTCACGTCAGGCATGGCCGGTTGTGAAAAATATTTATGAAACTAAGTCTCACATTTACAACAATATAGTCGTTCCAATTACCGATGGTCACCGTCTCTTTAATATCGTTACCAATCTCGAAAAAGCATACAAAACACAAGGACTCGACTTGGTAAAATCGTATGAAAAACAGGTAATCCTTGCTACAATTGACGAACATTGGAAAGAAAATCTCAGAGAATTGGATGAACTAAGAACCTCGGTTCAGAATGCCTCTTATGAGCAGAAAGACCCGCTGCTAATTTATAAGTTGGAGTCATTCAATCTCATCAAGGCAATGATGGAGCAGATCAATAGGGGAGTAGTTTCTACGCTGATGAAAGGTCAGATTCCAATCAGCGAAGCAGATGAGGTAAAGGAGGCTCCTTTAGCCAAACGCTCTCAGGATCGTTCACAATACCGTGAGGAGAAATTAGATGCAGGCGGCCATTCTGGTGAACAACAGCAAGAACAAAAGGCGCCGCAGCCAGTTCGTCATGCGCCAAAAGTTGGCAGAAACGAACCTTGTCCTTGTGGAAGCGGTAAGAAGTTCAAAAATTGCCACGGGCACGAATAGAGATATAAGAGATAAGATATGAGAGATAAGATATGAGAGATAAGATAAGCTGTGGCATCTTGAACTGCACTTCAGGAACGTGTTTTATCGCATTTCTCATATCTTGTAGTATAAATAGTAAGATAAGCGAGTAAAATGAATATATTTTTGTCTGTCCATTGGAATGTTAGTCCTGAATTATTTAGCATTGGACCGATTTCTGTCCGTTGGTACGGAATGATGTTCGCCCTTGGCTTCTTAGCTGGTTATCAGATCATGTTTAAGATGTTTAAATTTGAATCATCCAATACAGAATGGTTGGATAAATTATTTATTTATACCATCGTAGCTACCATTGTTGGAGCAAGACTTGGCCATGTTTTCTTCTATGGATGGAGCTATTACTCCCAGCATTTAATTGAAATTGTATTGCCCATTGCAAGAGGGGAGACCGGAGCCTACAAATTTGTAGGCTATCAAGGCTTAGCAAGTCATGGAGGTGCCATCGGCATCGTACTTGCAATCTACTTCTATTCAAAAAATGTAACCAAAAGATCGATACTTTGGACTCTCGATAGGCTAATTATACCTACCGCGCTAGTTGGTGCCATGATTCGTACAGGTAACCTTATGAACTCCGAAATATATGGTGTTCCAACAAATCTTCCCTGGGGTTTCATTTTTGAACGTAACCACGAGATTCTACCAAAACACCCTACGCAAATTTATGAAGCGCTCGGATACCTTATTGTTTTCGTAGTCTCCATGTGGATGTTTTATAAAACAAAAGATTTAAGAGATCGCCCGGGTTTCATCATAGGCTTTGGGTTCGCCGGTATTTTTCTTACGCGATTCTTAGTTGAATTCATCAAGGAAAATCAAGAAACGTTTGAGGCTGGAATGGTGCTTAATATGGGACAGATTCTCAGCATTCCTTTTGTATTGGCCGGATGCTATATGATGTACCGGGCGATGACGAATCCGGTGAAAAAATATGTTTGAAATAGCATTTGGATGAAAGGATTTTAACATTATTCGCACCAGAATCCTTTTATCTGGCAAAATCAAATCTTGCATTCCTTCCCCCTGAATTATCTGACTATCCTTTTAGCATTTGAAATCCAGGCAATTTTCGAATTTGGATTGATGTGTATCTATTTGATATGCAATCATATATATACACGTTTGCTTATTAATTCAACACTGTATAATTTATATACAATTACCATATTCAATTGTATTTCAGTGTTATGCGAAATATTTAAAGAAAATGTGTATAGTAATTCAACAATCCCTTATGTGTAAATTTTAAATAGCTAATTGTTAAAAATCATACAGTCAGCACATTAAAGAAATATTTTCCCTTTGGCACAGTTCTTGAAATGACATTACCAGATGTTGAAATTTAGGCATCTTGAACTGGAGAAAATTTTAGTCAACTTTTTTAATCTCTGCCATGAAAAACATTTCAAAATTAATTATCGGATTGTCAATTCTAATGTTTGGTACAACAGCCTACTCACAAAGTAGGACAGACAATTCCAAAGAGGTACCTGCAGTTCAATCGGGAACGAAATCTGTCCAAATTGCCAGTTCTCCTGAATTGCATAATTTGGCCACAAACTGGGTTAATGATTACAATGAATCAAATCCGGCAATGAAAATTTTGCTCATTCAATCTAATGACGAAAAAGCAGTTAACCATTTGAGCCTTATTTCTGATGAACATTCAATTGGATTAAATGATCAGAATAATTGGAGAATGGTAATAGGTCGAGATGTGATCGTTCCGATTATTAACGCGAAGAATCCGATGCTAGACTTGCTTCATCAACAAGGAATTTCTTCCAAAGAATTTGCATTTCTATTCAAAAACGTGGAACAAAGAAATTGGTCAGCAGTTGTAACGAATGGTCAGAACGCCAGATTACAGCTTTTCATCCCTAACGATGAAATTGTAAATGCTAGTCTGAGGGATTTTGCAAACGTCGCTATTAATGCAAAAAGCGAAAAATTCCAGGAAACAGCCAATGATGTTTTAGCTGAAGTTCAAAAGGATATTTTCGCTATTGGGTTTTGCAAATTGAGCGATTTAAGAAATCTGAGTAATCGTATCACTCTTGGAAATATTGCATTGCTTCCAATCGATAAAAACGGGAATGGCCGTATTGATAATTTTGAGAGAATCTACAATAGTCTTGATGAATTCACCAATGGCGTGTGGATAGGCAAATATCCAACCTCTTTAAGCAAAAATATTTATGCAGTGTCGGCCATTAAACCAACAGATCAAAATGAACTGGCATTCTTAACCTGGATACTTTCCGGCGGACAAAATTTATTAAAATCAAATGGATATTGTGATCTTACAAGTGGTGAAAAGCAATCCAATATTGCTTCGTTGCTTGGAACCGTATCCACGGATGGTAAAGATGTGAATGTTGCCTATTCTCCAAAATACTCCTGGCCAATTGTTGTGGTAATCTTTTTAATCCTTGGAATATTTAGTATATTTTTTTACTACAGCAGGAGAAATTCAAAATCTCAATTACTCGATAAGGAAATTCAAATAGCCCCATTGCTTATTGAGAATGTTATAAATATCCCCAAAGGTCTTTATTTCGACAAGACACATACCTGGGCTTTTATGGAGCAGGATGGTAATGTAAGAGTTGGGTTAGACGATTTTCTGCAACATGTTACCGGCAAGTTGTCCAAAATCAGCATGAAAGATGCTGGTGAAGTTGTTCGGAAGGGTGAAGTGATAATGACAATTATACATGAAGGCAAAAAACTGAATATTTATGCTCCGATATCAGGAACAATTTTGGAACAGAATGATTTGTTATTGACTGATTCTTCATTAGTTAATTCTTCACCCTTCTTTAAAGGCTGGGTATATCAGATTGAGCCAAAAAATTGGTTGCGTGAAGTACAATTCATGTTCATGGGTCAAAAATACATCGATTGGTTACAGGACGAATTTATCCGCCTAAAAGATTTTATTTCGGCTACTGTAAAAATAGATAAACTTGCTTACGCTCATGTTATTCTTCAAGATGGTGGTGAGTTAACTGATAATGTATTAGCCGATTTGGAACCGGAAGTCTGGGAAGATTTTCAGACTCAGTTTATTGATACTTCCAGGTAACTTTCTTCCACACTAATCACAATAATTAACTATAAAAAATATAGCCATGGGTTTTGATCGCCGAAATTTTTTTAGGACCATTGGTGTTGCCGGAGTAACACTTGCTGTAGGTAAAAGCTTTGGATCCGAAAAATCGAATGAAAATGTAATTGAATTTCAAGGAATGCTTTATGACTCAACCCGGTGTTTAGGTTGCAGGGCTTGCGAAAGAGTCTGTGCCAAAGCGCATGATCTTCCCGAACCTACAGATGAGCTTAAACCAGGAGTATTACGAAAAACAAGTGAATCGCAACGAACAGTCATTAACAATTGTATTACCTCCAAAGGTGAGCTTTTTGTAAAGAAACAATGTATGCATTGCAATGAACCTGCCTGCACCGCCGCTTGTTTAACTCAGGCCATGTACAAAACCAAGGAGGGCCCAGTTATTTGGCGAGCCGATAAATGCATGGGCTGCAGGTATTGTATGGTGTCTTGCCCTTTTGATGTCCCCAAATTTGAATTCCATAGTGCAAATCCTAAAATTCAAAAATGTGATCTTTGTTACGATAGATTAAAAGAAGGAAAAATACCTTCTTGCGCAGAAGCATGTCCGGGAGATGCATTAACTTTCGGAACAAGAAGAGAATTAATTGAGGAGGCGCGGAAGAGAATTTTTGAGAATCCAAAAGATTATGTCAATGAAATTTATGGCGAAAATGTTGCCGGAGGAACTGGTTTTCTTTATCTCGCTGCAGTTCCCCCCAACGAGTTGGGATTTAATACTAAGTTACAAAATTCGTCCTATCCTGCTTTAACAAAGGGGTTTTTGTACAGTGTTCCCTCAGTAGATGTCCTTTTGCCACCACTTTTATTGGCGATCTATCAAGCAACTAAAAATAACAACAAAGTAAAACAAGACGAGAATGAATAAAGAGGCACAACCAATCTATAAGGATAATGACGGAAAGTCAATCTTTAAATTTATACTGAGTGAATTGAAACCCAAGAGTAAGCTTCTTACTCCATTCAATATTATCTCTTTTCCCATTGTGATATTTGCTTTTGGATTAATTGTACTGCGTTTCTGGAAAGGCTTGGGCTCTATTACGAATCTTACTCAGGAAGTTCCATGGGGACTTTGGATCGGTTTCGATGTTGTAACGGGTGTAGCATTCGCAGGAGGTGCCTATGTACTTACATTTATGGTTTATATTTTGAACATGAAGAAATATAAATCCATCGTAAGAGTGACAATTTTAAATGGTTTCCTTGCTTATGCTTTTTATACCGGTGCATTACTTCTTGATCTGGGACGACCTTGGAACGTTGTGAATCCAATCATTGGAAATAATTTCGGAGCAAGTTCCGTATTATTTCTGGTGGCCTGGCATTTCTTACTATATATGCTGGCCGAATTATTAGAATTTTCTCCTGCAATTGCCGAATGGCTTGGTGCAAAAAGGGCAGCGAAAATTCTCTCCGGAATGACTATCGGGGCTGTTATTTTCGGAATCACCTTATCCACCTTGCACCAATCCGGACTTGGGGCACTTTATCTGATGGCAAAAGACAAAATTCATCCGCTTTGGTATTC
>JBBQJE010000065.1:0-14603 GCA_038325635.1 Bacteroidales bacterium | reverse complement strand
ATCAGTTGACCCGTCTAGGCTCGAACTAGAACTCTTCTGAACCAAAATCAGACGTGTTGCCAATTACACCACGGGTCAATCAAATAAGTCTTATTATTTAAGACGGGGCAAAAATACAAAGTTTTTTTTTCCTGACAAGTCCAAAATTGAAAAAACGAAAATTAATTACTTTTCTGCCGTGGACAAAGATTTTATATCTTCGCAGAAATTTTTGATTTGTCTGAAACAAACACATCACGGCTGACATTTGTCTGGCAGGATCTCCGAAAGTAGTTTCCTTACCTAAGTGATCGATTAAAATAATATAGATGAGAACATTCAAGTTTTATAACACGGTTATCGGATGGGGTATTTTTTTGATAGCAGCTGTTGTTTATCTGCTTACAATCGAACCAACTGCGAGCTTTTGGGATTGCGGTGAGTTCATTACCACAGCATTCAGGTTGGAAGTCGGACACCCGCCCGGTGCTCCGTTATTCATGATTCTCGGCCGCATATTTACCATGTTCGCCACAAGTACCTCCATGATACCTGCGATGGTGAATGTGATGTCTGCCTTAGCCAGCGCATTCACGATTCTATTCCTTTTCTGGACAATCACACACCTTGCAAAAAAGATCATGATGGAAGGTGAAAAAGAGACACTTCCTGAGATGATTGCTGTTTTGGGTGCAGGTGTTGTTGGTGCGCTTGCCTATACGTTTTCGGATACTTTCTGGTTTTCGGCCGTTGAGGGTGAAGTTTATGGCACCTCTTCTCTATTTACTGCGCTTGTTTTTTGGGCTATTCTTAAATGGGAAAACGAGGCAGATGAGCCCTTTGCTAATCGTTGGCTGGTTCTAATAAGTTATTTGGTTGGTCTTTCTATTGGGGTTCACCTTTTAAACCTTTTGGCAATTCCGGCCATTGTCTTTGTGTACTACTTCAGAAAATACGAAGTTTCCCGGAATGGGGTATTAATCGCTTCCGGACTTTCCGTCTTTATCCTAGCAACGATGATATGGGTAGTTATTCCAGGGCTTGTCGTAGCTGCTTCATGGTTCGAACTGTTATTTGTGAATGGAATCGGGCTGCCATACAACAGCGGTGTGATAATTTATGCCATCGTTCTTACCGGTGCAGTAAGTTATGGCATTGTCTACACTTATCGGCATAAGGAGGCGGTTGCCAATACAATTCTGGTCTGTCTGTCTGTCATTGTCATCGGTTATTCTTCGTATGCGATGACTGTGATTCGTTCATCTGCCAATCCGCCAATGGATCAGAATAATCCTGATAACGTTTTCTCTTTGTTGTCTTATCTGAACCGCGACCAGTACGGTAGTCGGCCTTTGGGATACGGCCAGTATTACAATGCACCTCTTGATGATAAAAATCCTTACAAACAAGGGAGTCCAAGTTATATCAAGAAGAATGGTCGTTACGAAATTGCCGAATACAAGCAGACTCCTAATTATGATTCTCGGTTTTGTACGATATTCCCCCGTATGTACAGCTCTAATACAGAGCACGTTCAGGAATACAAAAGCTGGGGTGGTATAAAAGGCACACCTGTTCAGGTAACAAATCGTCAGGGAGAGCCAGAGACCTTGATGAAACCAACTTTTGCTGAGAACCTTCAGTTTTTCTTTACTTACCAAGTTGGATTCATGTATTTGAGGTATTTTATGTGGAATTTCTCCGGCCGCCAGAACGATGTACAGGGGCAGGGTGGTATTCTTAGTGGTAACTGGATAACAGGTATTAATTTTCTGGACTCAATTCGACTGGGCGATCAGAATCACCTTCCGCCAACACTCGGCGAAAACCGAGCCAAGAACGCTTATTATATGCTTCCTTTTATCTTGGGATTACTGGGGCTCTTTTTCCAATATCAGGCAGGGACAAAAGGGAAACAAGATTTTACAGTGGTCATGTTATTGTTTACTATGACTGGATTAGCCATCGTGGTTTACCTGAATCAGGATCCACTCCAGCCACGTGAACGTGATTATGCCTATGCAGGCTCATTTTATGCTTTTGCAATTTGGATTGGGCTAGGGGTATTAGCCGTCTTCGATATTTTCAAACGTTTTTCGCCCGCAAAGATCGCGGCAATTTCCGCAACCGTAATTTCCTTATTTGCAGTACCGGTTTTGATGGCATCCCAAAACTGGGATGACCACGACCGTTCAGGGCGCTATACTGCCCGTGATTTTGGCGGAAACTACCTCCAAACGTGTGCACCGAATGCCATCATCTTTACCAATGGCGACAATGACACTTTCCCTTTATGGTATGCACAGGAGGTAGAAGGAATCCGCACGGATATCAGGGTATGTAATCTGAGCTATCTGCAAACCGACTGGTACATTGAGCAGATGAAGCGGAAATATTATGACTCCGATCCGCTGCCGATAAAATTCACGGATGATCAGGTCGTTCAGGGTACGAGAGACATCGTCTATGTTCTCGATCAGCTCAAACGTCCTGTTAATCTGAATGAGGCACTCGAATTTATCCGTTCTGAGGATCCGGCTACGAAATTGCAACAAGCCGATAATGCTTCTTTCCTGCCCTCCAAGCAATTGTATTTACCGGTCAATAAAAGCGAAGTTTTGGCATCCGGAACGGTAGCTGCGAAGGATGATTCACTGATTGTGGATAAAATCGATATTAACCTTACAGGGAATTATCTATCTAAAGATGAAATGATTATCCTGGATATCCTGAATAATAACAAGTGGAAGCGTCCGGTATATTTTGCCGTAACCGTTGGCCGAGATAAGTATCTTAATCTTCAGGATTATTTCCAGGCCGAAGGATTTGCTTACCGTGTGGTTCCGATTAAGACAAAAGTGAAAGACAGTCAGATTGGTCGGGTAAATTCTACCATTATGTACGACAATATCATCAACAAATTCAAATGGGGTAACATGAACGATCCAAAGGTGTACCTCGACGAAAATAACATGCGGATGTCGATGAATATCCGGAATAATTTCGTGCGCCTTGCTGATCAACTGGTAATTGACGGTAGACCCGATTCGGCTGTTGCCGTATTGGATCGTTGCAATGAATTGGTTCCCAATAAGAAGGTGCCCTATAATTACTTCAATCTTCTGATGGCTGAAGCCTACTACAAAGCGGCACAGTTTGAAATGCACAAAATGGGCAAAGAAAGAACCTCCATGGAGGTTAATACCCTGCCCGCCTCTGTTAAAAAGGGGAATGAAGTAGTTCGTCAAATGGTGGAGAATAATGAAAAGGAGATTCTTTATTATATGTCGCTCGAACCAAAGTTCAGAGAATCAGTCTCCGAAGATCTGCAGCGGGCATTTTATCTGCTTCAGGAACTTGGAGTTATCACGGAACAATATGGTGAGAAAGATCTGTCAAAAGAGATCAATGCGAAGTTAAGCAAGATGATTTCCGTCATTCAACCGGAAAGAGGGAACGCTATTCCGAAATGATCTTTTTACAGAAATATCACAATTCAAAGATTATCGTTACTTTTGACGCTTTGTTGGTAAATAGTTGACTATGAAGTTTAAGTTACAGGTACAGCTTCCCGGATTTTTCACTAAGTGGTTTCCCGCTGCCGTATGGCGTATGTCGGGGGAGGATAAAGCTGTTTATCTTACTTTTGACGACGGACCAGTACCGGGGGTAACTCCTTGGTTACTTGATCTTCTGAATAAACAGGAGATAAAAGCGACTTTTTTTGCAGTTGGCGAAAACGTATTTCGTTACCCTGAGATATTCGAACAGATTCTTGATGACGGTCATGCTGTGGGCAACCACACTTATCATCATCTTCAGGGATTGAGGACAGGCAATCTGGAGTATTTTAAAGATATTGAGCAGGCAAACAGGCTAATAGGTTCTAACCTTTTTAGGCCACCACACGGATGGCTTTCCAGGGCACAGTACCTTTTTCTTTCACAAAAATATAAGATCGTGATGTGGGATGTCATTTCCTGCGATTACAATTCGAATATCACACGCGAAGAGGTTTTGGAAAACGTTTTAAGGTTTGTCAGATCCGGCAGTATTATCACCTTTCACGACTCTTTCAAAGCGGAAGAGCATTTAAAATGGGCACTTCCAAGAGCCATAGCTGCACTCAAAGCAGAAGGGTACGAATTTAAAAAAATTGAGTTTCCAAAGGTTCGGCGATTGTTTATTACGTCTACCATACAGCGAATCAAAAAATTGCGGAGTAATTTCAGGCATTTACGCAAATGGGCGTAGGATAATGTGCTAATGTGCTAATATGCTAATGTGCTAATAAAGCAAAGATGAAAGTTTGAGTTGTAACAATGAGATAAATTTCGATATTGCGTTCTTATAATTAGCACATTAGCACATTAGCACATTAGCATATTAGCACATTAGCAAATTCTTTTAAATATTTACATTCAAATACAATTATATGCTTTTACAGTTAGGCATCCAGCAGCAAGCGATTCCAAATATTCCTTCCAGTATTTCAATGTTTGAACTATTGTTAAAGGGAGGATGGATACTTGTTCCAATCGGAATTATTTCGTTAATCTCATGTTACCTGATTATTGTAAAATACATTGAAATTAAGCGCTATACCAGAGCGGAACCAAATATTGTCTCTGCATTCCACTCCTATCTAAAAAGCGGCGATCTGAGCCAGGCTGTGGCCACCCTGAAGGCAGGAAACAGTTCTTACAGCAGGATATTCTTCCATGCTACTCGGAATATTGGCAGACCTATCAAAGAGGTTGAGAGTTCTATTGAATCAGCTGCTCAAATTGAGATGAATAAGATGAGCAAAGACCTGCACTACCTTGGACTATTTGCCGGAATTGCTCCTATGTTGGGGTTTATTGGTACGATTGCCGGGGTTATCAAAATATTTTACGATATCTCTTTATCCGATAATATTAGTATCGGAATTATCTCAGGAGGTCTATATCAGAAAATGATTTCCAGCGGACTGGGATTGATCGTTGGGGTCATTGCTTATTCCGGGTATCACATGCTTAGCATCATGATTGATAAATACATGAATAGGGTGGAAGAAGATGCCTTCGAGTTTATCAATCTTATAGAACATAATTAAGATGAAGCTTAGAAAAAGGCTGGAGTTTAAACCTGAAGTTGCGACAGGATCCCTGAATGATATTATGTTCTTCCTGTTACTCTTTTTCCTTTTGGTGGCGACTTTTGCCAATCCCAATGTGATAAAGTTACTCTTGCCGAAATCTTCGTCCAACCAAACTATTGACAAGAAACAGATCACGCTTTCTATTACCAAAGAGAAAAATTATTTCATTGATAAGGAGCCGATTCCTTTTAGCAAACTTGAAGGGTCGCTCAAAGCAATCAAATTAAAGATGAACGATGTTACCATCGTTTTAAGAACCGATAATTCACTCACTATCCAGGATCTTATTGATGTTCTGGCTATTGGCAATAAGCTTCAAATAAAGATGATTTTGGCAACCGAGAAGCGAGCAGGTTAAAACTAAAATGAGGCGTCAGCCTCATTTTAGTTTTCTGCTTCCTCGTCAATGTCTATCATCGGCTCACTCTTGAAGGCTTTGGTTACGACGTATTTATCTAGAACCAGCAGTAGCGACGGAAGTACAATCATATTGAAGAACATCGCGATAAAGAGAGTGGTAGAGACCAGCAAACCCAACGCCTGGGTTCCGCCAAAGCTGGAAACCATAAAGACGCTAAATCCCAATACCAGTACAATGGAAGTGTAAATCATGCTGAATCCTGCTTCGTGCAAAGCATTCAGTGTAGAAAGTTTGATATTGTTACCGGTGGATTTAAGTTCATGCCGATAACGCGAGAGGTACTGAATGGTGTTATCTACTGATATACCCAGAGCAATACTAAATACAATAATTGTTGAGGGTTTTATTGGCACTCCGGTGAAGCCCATGATAGCCGCGGTAATGATCAATGGAATGATGTTCGGCAACATGGAGACGGCAATCATTCGAACGCTGGAGAACATCAGCGCCATCAGCATGGAGATAAATCCTATGGCAATCAGAACGCTGATTAATAAATGTTTAATGAGAAATTCTGTTCCTCTCGCTGCGATGACACTGCTTCCTGTAATCTTCACATCGTAATCGGATTTGGCAAAAATGGTATCTACTTTCGGCCGGATACTGTCAAGCAGTCTATTCATCTCAATAGTACCGATGTCGGCCATCTGGAAACTTACCCTCGTAATCTGTTGTGTGCTGTCGATAAAGGAGTTTATTATTTGCTGCTTTCCGGTTGTTTTTTTCGGTAAATAGGAAAGGATGAAGGTTTTTTCCATCGAAGTGGGAAGCGTGTACATTTCAGGGTTCCCGTTGAAGTAGGCCTGTTTCGCAAATTTAACATATTCTGCTACCGATAGGGGTTTGGAAAACTGCTTGTATTTTGAAATTTCAGTCTGAAGTTGGTCAATGCGTTGAATGGTTGAAAAGAGCATTACTCCTTTTTTCTTCTTGGTATCAATTGAAATTTCAAATGGCATTACCCCTCCAAGTTGCGTTTCGAAAAATTTCAAGTCTTTATAGAGCGGATTACTCTTATGAATATCATCGGTCACTTTACCGGAAGTTCGCATATTCAGCATCCCAATGATACCAACGAAGACTAAAATCCCGGCGATGGAGAAAACCCAATTCCTTTTATTCTGAATGACAAATAGTATTTTCTCTAAAATGCCGTTGAAAAAATTATTATCCAGGTGTTTAACGTTCTTGTCGGTTGGTGGCGCCATGTAACTAAATAGGATAGGAAGCAGGGTGATACAAAGCATATATTCCATCATAATACTAATGGCAGCGATAATACCGAACTCGCGCAAAAGTTGATTTGACACCAGAATAAATGCAGCAAAACCGGCAGCTGTGGCCGTATTCACCATTAAAGAAGCAAAACCAATTCTACGAACAACCCTTGAAAGCGCTAATATTTTATTCCCATGATTGCGGTACTCCCAATGGTATTTATTGAGGATGTAGATGCAGTTTTCAATGGCTATGACAACAATCAAAGAAGGGATGACGCCGAGAAGAATACTTATTTTGAATCCGAATAAGCTGATTAGCCCAAGCGTGAATATAATGCTGATTCCAACCACCACTAAGGAACTTGCAACCACTTTAAAGGATCGGAAGAAGAGGTAAAGTATAAAAGCAGCAATAATAATGGACAGTATTACAAATAGGAAAAGTTCATGTTGAACAGTCCTTGCAATCACGGTGCGGATGTATGGAAGTCCGGAATAGTGCAGTTCACGTCCGCTTTGGGCAGAATATTCCTTTGCACGGTTCACGATATTATCTGTAATGGACAAGCGGATCTTATCGTTGAGTACCTCTTTTTTGAGGGTGATGGCTAGGATGAATACATCGGTTTTGGAGTTAAATAGTAATCCGTCGTAAAATGGCAACGACATGATCCTGTTCTTCAAACTATCGACATTCGCTTGGGAAGTTGGCCTTTCAGCGACCAACGGAATTAAATCAAACTGATGGAGGGAGTCGTTTTTTTGGATATTGACGGCTTTGGTGATAGACATAACCCCTTCGACACCGGCGATTTTTGTCATATCCGTGGTCAGATCGTACCAATAATTAAAATCAGCCAGCTTAAACATATTGGGATTTTCGACACCGATAACAATGATACTGCCATCCTGCCCGAATCGATTTTTGAAGGCATTATAATCGATAATAAAACTATCATCGGCAGGAAGGAGACTCGCATTATCGTAGGAAAGCTTTACTCCCTGACCTTTCCACCCCATAAAAGCGGTAAGTAATAGGATAATTATCAGTACGACAGGTCGGTTACGAAGTAGAACCCGAGTCAAATATTTCCACATGAGATAAGAAAATTCATTTTACATACGATTTGCGAAGGTAAATGTTTTAAACGAAAAAGTCATTTTTTCCGGCATAGATTTCGTTTTTGTATATCTATTGTTAACTTGCATTCGAAATATGAATATACTAAAGTAATCTCTTACCTAAGTGATTGGACAAGCAATCCATTATACTATTATTTAATTAACTCATTGTCAAAATCATGAACAAAAATCGTAGCATTTTCAATCAAGCATTCCTTTCGACGAATGTGTCTGCATTTATCTTGGTCCTTGCTTTTTTTATTAGCACTGCTAACTCTTTTGCCGCCGACAAAAAGAGCTCAAAATTCGGTGGAGTTCAGGTTGGTGCTATTTCCTACAGTTACCGGAGTATGCCGGACCAGTCGCTCAATGCTGTTTTGAACTATATTCTGGAGTCAGGATTAAGCTCGGTCGAATTGATGGGAGATGTGGTAGAGCGATTTGCTGGTCTGCCTCAAACAAAAGACCCGGTCGCGATCCGTCAATGGCGCACCACTGTCTCCATGGATAAATACAAAGAGATCAGGAGGATATTTAAATCCAAAGGTGTAAAAATTCATATTCTGAAACTTGGAGATAAGAGTTGGTCGGACGAGGAAATTGATTATGCTTTCAACGCCTGTAAAGCAGTTGGTGCAGTTGGCATTAGTATGGAAATCGGAGAAGATGCAGCAAAGCGGATGGAACCATTCGCTGTGAAGCATAAGCTCTTTGTTATTTTTCATAACCATGGTCAGCCGGGAGATCCAAATTTCAGCTTCGACAAAGTTTTGGCTTTGGGCTCTATGCTCAGGTTGAACTTCGACGCAGGCCATTATTTCGGTGCCACCGGATTAAATCCCTGCGGATTGATTGAAAGGCTTCACGATAAAATCATCAGTATCCACATAAAAGATAAGACCGGACCAAAAGCAGCCGATCCTAATAAAAATCAGTCGTTTGGTAAGGGGGATACACCTGTCAGCGAGATGCTTCAGCTGGTACAAAAGAATAAATGGCCAATCTTTTGCGATATTGAGTTGGAATACACTATCCCGACAGGTTCTGATGCGGTGAAAGAGACGGCTAAATGCGTGGAGTATTGTAAGGTTGCCTTGTTGCCAAAAAAATGATAATTCCTTGAAACCTGAAAGCTGTATTCCGGTATAAAATTGGTAATATCGAATACTTAAAATTGAGGAAACTGAATTAAACATACATGTATGAAAAAGTCAATAGTTTTAACCGTCTTATCCTTTTACATCGTTACTGTTAATGCCCAATTTATGAAATCAACACCCCCTATCGCGGATAAAAAGGAACACTACCGTACGCTGCATGGCGACAAAGTATTGGACAGTTATTACTGGATGTACGATTTTTTTGGCAAAGGACCGGATAGTACGAAAGTAGTTGATTACCTGAAGGCAGAGAATTCCTACCTAGACAATGTGATGGGTAAAACCAAGCAATTTCAGGCAGATTTGTTTTCAGAAATGAAAAGCCGTATCAAAGAAAAGGACGAGAGTGTTCCGGTCTTTAAAAACGGATACTTCTATTATTCCCGAACAGAGGATGGCAAACAGTATTACAAATATTGCCGAAAGAAGGGAAACCTGGAGGCAAAAGAGGAGATTCTTCTGGATGTTGACAAGTTGGCAGAGGGTCATACCTATTACGCGGCTGCCGGATTCGATATTAGCGAAGACAACAGATATTTGGCGTACGGTGTTGATCTGGTGAGTAGACGACAATACACCATATATATCAAAGACCTGCAAACCGGGAAGCTTCTGTCTGATGCCATTGAGAATACGGAAGGAGATCCTTGCTGGGCAAATGATAACAAGACTATTTTTTATACTGCGAAAAATCCGGTAACGCTGCTTTCCGAGAAAATAAACAGGCATTCCATGGGGACGGATGTCAAAAAGGATGTTTTGGTGTACGAAGAGAAAGACAAGAGTAATTATATGGGTCTGGGAAAGAGCAAAAACAATAAATACATTTTC
Source organism: Bacteroidales bacterium (assembly GCA_038325635.1). Classification (GTDB taxonomy): domain Bacteria; phylum Bacteroidota; class Bacteroidia; order Bacteroidales; family Prolixibacteraceae; genus CAINVV01. The sequence continues at coordinate 4,727 of JBBQJE010000065.1, read as the reverse complement.
ATCGTTTCTCAGGCGACTATGTCTTCTGAATGCCGGATGATTGATGCCGCAAAACCGAACGACGAGTTTAAAGTATTCCAGCCAAGGATAAAGGATGTTTTATACGATGTTATTCCTTTGGCAGACAAATTTCTGATTCGAACCAATAAAGATGATGCAAAGAATTTTAAATTGATGGAATGTCCTTTGAATCAAACAGCTGCAACTTCATGGAAAGAAGTGATACCTGTTCGCAAAGATGTTTTGCTGCAGAGTGTGGAGGAATATAAAAACTTTATTGTGTTAAATGAACGTAAGGATGGATTGGTGAAATTGAGGGTTAGAAGTCTAAAAGATAATTCTGAACACTATATTGATTTCGGTGAAGCGGCATATACGGCCAATTTTGGTGCTAACCCGGAATACAACAGCACTAATTTGCGGTATAGTTATACTTCGCTAACTACTCCGAATTCGACTTTCGATTACAATATGGTCACCAAGGTTAAAACGCTAAAAAAGCAGCAGGAAGTTCTGGGTGGATATGATTCGAATGACTATGTCACAGAACGGATCTATGCCACTGCAAAAGACGGCACGAAAGTCCCAATTTCGCTGGTGTTCAAAAAGGGATTCAAAAAAGACGGCAAAGCACCTTTGCTTTTGTATGGCTATGGCAGTTATGGCATGAGTATGGATGCCAGCTTTGGAAGTACCCGTTTAAGTTTGCTGAATAGAGGTTTCGTTTTTGCCATCGCGCACATCCGTGGAGGACAGGAAATGGGGCGTTTGTGGTATGAAGATGGAAAACTGATGAAAAAGATCAATACATTTTCAGATTTTATTGCCTGTGGCGAATTCCTGGTAAGTGAAAAATATACCAGTAAGCAACATTTGTATGCCCAAGGTGGTAGTGCCGGAGGTTTGCTGATGGGTGCCGTCGTTAATATGGCACCGGATCTATGGCATGGGATTATTGCACAGGTTCCGTTTGTGGATGTAGTTAATACGATGTTGGATGAGAGTATTCCACTTACTACAAATGAGTTTGATGAATGGGGGAATCCCAAAAACAAGGATGCGTATTTCTACATGAAGAGCTATTCTCCTTACGAAAATATTGAAGCCAAGAACTATCCGAATATGCTGGTCACAACCGGTTTGCACGATAGTCAGGTGCAATATTTTGAACCATCCAAATGGGTTGCCAAGCTCAGGGCGTTGAAAACGGACAAGAATATTCTGTTACTCCATACGAATATGGAATTCGGTCATGGTGGTGCCAGTGGTCGCTTCGATTATTTGAAAGATGTGGCGTTGAATTTTGCGTTTTTGTTTACGCTGGAAGGGATTTCGAAGTAGGAGAGGATGAAAACTTTTGCCGAAAGGGTTATATCATTTAATAGATCACTTGATTTTACCGGATCACTGCCTGATGGAATCAGCATCATGAATCCATTTCGTAAGAATGAGCAGATCATGCCGATTTCCTCTGCCTTTTACCGCAAATACTATGGCGACAACAACAAACGTCACCTGATATTGGGGATTAATCCAGGTAGGTTTGGTGCAGGAGTGACAGGAATTCCATTTACCGACACCAAGCGACTCAATGATCCTTGCGGTATTACGTATTCGGGGAAGGTCACTCATGAGCCTTCCTCCGTGTTCGTCTATGACGTTATTGAGGCGTACGGCGGACCAGAGGCATTCTACAACGATTTTTACATCAATTCGATATTCCCACTCGGGTTTACGATAGCGGACGAAAACGGGAAAGAGAAGAATTTCAATTACTACGACAGCAAGGATTTAACCGCTGCAATATACGATTTCAGCGTGGAGAACATTCGGAAGCAGATTAGTCTGGGCATTGAGACGGACATTTGCTACTGTTTTGGCACCGGAAAGAATGAGAAATTCATTAGCGCCATCAACAGGAAACATGGGTTTTTTAAAGAGCTGATTGCCCTAGAACACCCGCGTTTCGTGATGCAGTACAAATCAAAATTGAAGCTGGAATACATCGATAAATACCTACAGGCATTTGGGCGAATTCGCCTATCGGGATTATCTTAACAATTCAAGAGTGTCATCCCGGATTTTCTTCGCAACATTTACTTTCTTTGTCCCAAAATGTTGGTATGAAATTCGTCAGACTTACTTTATTGTTGTTTTCAATGATCCTATTATCTAGCTGGGGAGAAAAGGGTCATAAAATCATAAGCGGTGCTACACCGCAATTTTTTCGGGCAAGGTTAAAAAAGCTTGTTATCTGGCAGGAAATGCTTATTGCTCATAGTTCGGATGCAGATAACCGAAGAAGGTTGGATCCGACCGAAGGGATTAAACATTATATCGATATTGATGACTATGAGGATTTTAATCGGGAGCACCGCATTATAGAAGGAAAGCAGGCAGCCCTCGGCAAATATGGAATGGATTTTTTCCGAAAAAATGGGACACTCCCTTGGGTAACTGATTCAACTTATCATGCCTTGGTTCATCAATTCAGGGCGAAGAAATGGAAATTGGCCGTACTGACTGCCGCTGATTTAGGCCATTACGTAGGCGATGGTCACATGCCACTGCACCTGACGATCAATTACGACGGAAAATTAACCGGACAAGCGGACATTCATGCCAGATATGAGTCCAAAATGATTTACAAGTACAGTGATTCCATTTCTGTTAAACGCTCAAGAATCCACAAAGTTAAGAACATTAATCGCTATATCTTTGCGTACATCTATGAGAATTATCAATACAAAGATTCCCTCCTAGAGGCAGATAAAATTGCTTTTGAAAAGGCTGGTAACCAATATAATGACCTATATTACCAGTTGCTATGGAATCAGACAAAAGTATTTACCTGCCGGATGATTACAGAATCTTCAAAATCTTCCGCTCTATTGATTAAATCGGCCTGGATTGAGGCCGGAAGACCAAGAATACCGAAGACGTTGGATCTGGCGTTGGTTCAATGATTATTGAATGCACAAGAGGGCACTCCCGTATTGCGCTCCAAATTTTGTTAACCTTGACAATTATTGCCATTTAGAATTATTTTTCAATTGTCTACTTTTTGTCTCACTGGTTTTTGTCCTTTATACCTAAAATAAGATTAAAATTGTAGTGTTGGTTAAAAAACAAAAAGTAAACTCTGGCTTCTTCCAGCTATTTATCATATTCTATTTAAACTTTCGAGAAATCAAACGCCTAATCAGAAGTGCGGTAACAGCATGAACAATTTAAATTAAAAAAGAAAAAACCAATGAGATTTTTATTTTTATTTGTGTTAGTGGCAATATCGGCGTGCCATGCAAAAGCCCAGGGGATTAATGATGCGCCTTTTTTTAAGGCGAAATATCAAAAGGATCAGGTGTATGATGTTCAGCGTTCGCCTGCATACCCGATCGCCGGAAAAGAATGGAGATTATTTGGACTGAAAGCCGCATTGGGCAATACTGGCGCTAAAATAGATTGGGGCACAGGCAGGTATTTGATGTTAGTTGCCGAAGTTGACAATGCCAAAAGTGCAAATTCGCTGATGGACGATGTAACCAATAACGGCACAAAACAAAAAATTTCCCTAAACCTATACGAAAGCGATGGAAAGTTGGTTAAAGTTCTATCAAAATGGGGCAAGATAATTGGTCGTGGCGATAAGGGTTTTATGTATGAAATAGAAGGTCACATTGGCACCTTTTTCTCTGTAGCCCTTGTTAATTCAACTACTGACATAAAATATGTACCTAGTCTGGCGGCTATTACTAAATTATCCGAATTGGTAAATGGTTCTGATTTAACAAAAGGACTTGAAAATGCAAAAGGAAAAGTTTCTGATTTAGGAAAAGTGAGTGGAGAAAGTAAAGGAGCAGAACCAACAAAAGGTAATTCAGAGGCTTCTTTTTTTAAGGTGAAATATACAAAAAACCAGGTTTGGGAAGTTGAAAAGCCAGAGGAGAAGGCTGTCGCAGGAATAAGCCTGACCTATACTATTAAAGGACCAGCCAAGCAAATATCAGGCTATGATGAGTCTAAGATTATTGATTGGGGTAAAAACGGCGACCGATATATGATGTTTTGGGTCGATAAAAGATCAGGTCGTCATGAAATTGAAGACGATATAAAAAATGATAATCAAGCAACGTTAATAGCGGCCAAGCTATTTGAACGCAATGGAACAGAAGTTGGAAGTTTAGGAGGAGGTGTCCAGGCACTGGGGAACAACGGTTTTGTATATGATGTATCTAATTCTGAAGTTCAAATCAGGTTATTTTTCTCCAAAATGCCATTAAAACAAACAGAGGTAATTACCAATCGAATTTCCATTCCGAGCGTATCCAAACTTTCTCAATTAGAAAAGGGTAAATAAATATTCTTTAAGATTTTGAGCAATCAAACGCCCATTCCGAAGTGCGATAACGGCAGGGAAAAAATTTGTATTTTTATTTATTCTCTTTATTTTCTATTTTTATGAAAAAGCACATTTTTATTTTTGGAATTTTACTGAGTCTGGTTTTGGTAAGTAAAATTTCGTATTGTCAAGAATTTTAATTGTATGACTGCACTTTTAAACAAATATGCTAAAATGAAAAAAGCAATACTTACAGCGCTGATTACCCTCGCAGCCATCATTTTGGTGGGTAGTTTCAGCACAATTGATGCCCAGAGTAAGAGAAAATTGAAGCGAGAGCAAGAGCAGGAGGGAAAACACAAGGCTGAGCAGCAAGCTTACCTTGATA
>JBBQJE010000064.1:0-14670 GCA_038325635.1 Bacteroidales bacterium | reverse complement strand
GGCATCCCACGCTCGGCGGAGGTGATAGGACAGATACAACTGCTATTGTCGACTTCAGAAACAACCTTGTGTTCAATTGGGCAAGCGGTACCAACTTTGGTCAGTGTCGTCACAACCTTGTCAATAATTACTATAAACCGGGAGAAAGTACCAGCTATAAAGCGAACAAGCCGTTGAGGATGAAATCTGAAAGAGCGACTTCCGGTGTTGGCTATCTGAGCGGTAATTACTTTGTTGGTGCACCCAAAGAGTTTAACAAAGACAATTATACCGCTGTGGATTATAGCCTATATGGCACTCCGGGCGAGAAAAACAAATACATCGGTACCACGCGGGCACAGTGGGAATGGAAAACACCGTTTGTTTCCGGTGATGATATGCCCAAAACGGATTCCCCGGAAACGACTTACCGGATCGTTCTGGAACGGGCAGGAGCTTCCCTCGTGCGCGATGCGGTGGACTTAAGAGTCGTTGCAGGTGTTAGAGATGGTACAAATAAACTCATTAACTCACAGACTCAGGTCGGCGGTTGGCCGGAACTGAAGAGTAAACCGGCACCTGCCGATAAAGACAGAGACGGTATGCCGGACACATGGGAGATTGCAAATAAACTGAACCCCTCCGATCCAATGGATAGAAACAACTTTACACTGAGCAAAAACTATACGAATCTGGAGGTCTATCTCAACTCGCTTGTGGAACATCTATTTAAACCCTACTAAGGAATCTATGAAAAGATCTTTACTATTTGTCGTCCTACTGTTAATTTCTTTAAGCTTTTTTGGCAAGACAACTAACCAGAATAAGGAGAAAGATGAAATTTCCCTGGCGATGAAACGTGCTACGAATTTTATGATGGACAGTGTTGGATATCACGGCGCCTTTTTGTGGGAGTATTCTTTCGAAAACAAACGTTACTGGGGCGAGTTGGAAGCCCGCCGTACCATGGGCTGGACACAGGGCAAAGGCGGAACTCCCGCCATGGGTGATATTTTGCTTGATGCTTATCATGCAACAGGTGATGAATATTATTACGAATCGGCTTGCAGAGTGGCTGATGCCCTTATCCGCGCCCAATTGGACTGTGGCGGTTGGAACTATTGTTTTGATCTTACCGGGGAAGCATCGCTTGTTGACTGGTACGAATCTGTCAGCCAATACAAATGGCCTGCACAGGAGTTTATGCACTATTACGGAAATGCCACCTTCGATGATATGGCATCCATCCGTTGCTGTGAGTATATATTGAGGATTTATCTGGAAAAGAACGATCCCGCTTTCAAACCTTCTCTTGAGAAAGCGATTGATTTTGTATTGGAGAGTCAATATCCTATCGGTGGATGGCCTCAACGTTATCCTTTAAGCTATGAGCATCCATACATGGGCTTTCCGGATTACTCCTCCTTTATCACTTTGAACGACGGCGCCATGTCAGGGATCATCGATTTTCTGGTAAATTGTTACACCGCCCTTGGCGAGCGAAGGTTTATCGATCCGATTTATCGTGCCATGCATTGCATCAAATTGCTGCAATATGAATCACCTATTGCCGGATGGGGTTTGCAGTATACGACAACCGATCTCAAACTGGCAACAGCACGTCCGTTTGAACCAGCAGCCCTCTCTTCTAATGGAACTTCAGGAGGTATCCAAATGCTACTTCGGTTTTACCGACTTACGGGTGATAAACGCTTTTTGGACGGTGTTCCTGTCGCATTCGATTTTCTCCAAAAGATTAAGCTTGGTGATGACCTTATCAAGTTATCCGGCAAAAATGTAAATCCGGGTGATATTCTTTGTCCGACTTTCATTGATCAGCAAACATTGGAGCCCTTCTTTTTGAAAAGAGTAGGAGAAAGTCTATATACGGGCGGATATGAAAAAGCAAATATCATGCTCGGTATGCAGCAGGGCTACAGTTCTGTCCGGGTCATACCTATCAGTAGAATGAAAACTGAGTATGAAACATTGATGAAAACTCCGATTGCTAAAATAAAGGCTGCTTCTCCGCTTACCTCAGTTTCATGCGGAGTTGTGAACAGGTATGTTACTGCCAATGGAGGAAAGGTCGGCACAACGGAAGCACTGTCTATCGCTAGAAGTCTGAATGGGAAAGGGTACTGGCCATCTCCTCTGAATGTCAAGAAAACGGCACAGAAAATAAACATGAACCCCACTAGACTTGGGCGCTTGGTGGAGGAGTCTGTTGATCCCATTCCTGTAGGCATTACTACTGAGGCCTATATTGAAAATGTCTCGCTGCTTATCAATTATCTAAGGAAACCGTTACAATGAAATAAGTATTTTTTTTAAACTAAACTCTATGCAAAAAAGATTATTATGTTGTTTTCTAGCGCTGTTTGCCTCAGTGTCTGTTGCAATTGCACAAGTATCTTTGTCAGGCATTGTCAGAGATATACAAGGCGCTCCCATCATCGGTGCATCAGTTGTTTTAAAAGGAACGACAATAGGTGTCGCAACCGGTATTGATGGTTCTTTTGTACTTCCTGTTCCTAATCCTAAAACAGCCGTTCTACTGGTGAAATTCATAGGCATGGTGGGAATAGAACACAAGGTTGGAGGTAAAGTATCAGGAATCGAAATTTTCCTAGAAGAAGACGTTACCTTAATTGATGATGTAGTCGTTGTTGGATATGGAACAACAAAAAGACTCCAACTGACCGGTTCAGTTGGCTCGGTATCTGGTAAAACACTGGCAGTGGCGCCGGTATCATCTGCAGCGGAAGCGATGGTCGGTAAAATTGCAGGCGTGCAGGTTTCAGTTGCTGACGGTTCACCAGGTTCTGAAATCAACATAAGGATCCGGGGAGGCACCTCTGTCACGCAGAGTAATCAGCCTTTGTTTATCGTGGATGGTTTCCCGGCAACCAATATCAACGACATTCCTCCTACTGATATTCAATCTATCGATGTTTTAAAAGATGCTTCACTGACTGCGATATACGGCGCGAGAGGGGGAAACGGAGTGGTAATTGTGACTACAAAATCGGCAAAAACCGGAAAGATGTCAATTTCTTTCAATCATTATACGCAGGTTAGGAAACTGGCCAAAAAGCTGGAGGTAATGAGTCCATACGAATTTGTCAAAATTCAATATGAGAATGCCACGCTAAACGGTAACAGCACCCGTTTAAAATTCCGAGATTCGTTTGGTCATCCGTATGATATCCCGCTTTACAACAGGTTTACAGGAAATGACTGGCAGGAGGATGTTCTCGGCGGGAGTCCAATTAGTACCTATTACAATGTCAATATTGGCGGTGGCACAGAAATGCTACGGCTGAACATAAGTTTGTCGCACAATGATGAACCAGGCGTATTAATCGGTTCGGGAATCAAAAAAACCAATCTTATTACTAAATTAACTGCCAACATTACTCCGAAAATTAAAATCGAATTCAATCCAAGGGTTTATTACCAACAGCTTGAAGGATTAGGTACAACCGGCATGAGTGTGTTAAACGCCCTTCGCTACAGGCCTACTAACGGGTTACGCGAATTTTCGTTCATTCCGGCCGATGAATTGGATCCTGAAGAAGAAAAGAACTTTATCTACAATTCTCCTTCGAGCGATCTTTCTCAAAATTATCAAATGCAGAATACTTACACGATCACCAACCAGGCTGCATTTTCATGGGAAATTGGCAAAGGATTATTCTTCCGCTCAGAAGGTGGAATCACCTTCGGGTTTTCTGAAGGTGACCGCTTTTACGGAACCCTTACCGGAACAGCGAAACAAAACAACAACCAGCCTATTTCATCGCTGACAAAGACTCGCAGCAGCAGTTCCCGCTGGGCCAATACACTTACCTATAATTTCACCAAAAATCTTCACCATAATTTTGGTGCTCTTTTGGGACAGGAAATCCTAGATGCAAAATCGAAGAGCAGTTTTAATTCAGTGCGGTATCTACCTACAAACATTACGGCTGAAGTCGCCCTCGCAAACTATTCTTTAGGGACTCCCTGGATGGCAACAACGAGCCACAGTTCTCCCAGCAGGTCTGCTTCGTACTTTACCCGTCTGACCTATGATTTTGAAAGGAAATACCTATTCTCCGGAACGTTCAGGGCGGATGCTTCAACAAAATTTGCCCCTGGTAATCAATGGGGTTATTTCCCTGCCCTGTCGGGTGCTTGGGTGATCTCCAAAGAAGAATTCATGCAGAAATATCCGGATATTACTTCACTCAAGTTACGTGCAGCTGTTGGTAGCGCAGGCAACAACCGTATTTCCGACGATATGTGGAGGTACCAGTTTTCCGTCAGCAATTCACAGGCGCCCGGATGGGGAGAGGTTAACGATATTGGATTTGAATATTACAGAAACAGCGACGCCATGTTCCCGAACGAAAAGATCAAATGGGAGACTACTTTAACCAGAAGCATGGCATTTGATGTTGAAATGTTCAAAAACAGATTGACTTTCACCCCTGAAGTGTACTGGAATACAACAAGCAACCTGCTTTACCGTAGCGAAATTCCGGGAACTTCAGGTTATCAGTATCAAATGCAGAATATAGGACAGGTAACCAACCGGGGCTGGGAGATGACGGTTTCAGGAGAGATATTTCAAAAGAAGGATTTTACCCTGAACGGCAATTTTAATTTTGGAGCAAACAAAACGAGAATTGATAAACTGAATGGCAATGAAACGCAGCTTTTCACCCGGTCAAGTTGGGGCCCAAGCGACAATGACTACCTCCTTCAGGTAGGTGGTGAACTCGGTCTGATCTATGGATATGTTTATGACGGATTCTACAAGATCGATGATTTTACCTTCAATTATGCCACCCAGTTATGGACTCCGAATGAAGGCCTAGTCAACGCGGATGCTATATTTGGCACCCAGCCAGGAGCTCCAAAGTACAAAAACCTTGTGGACAAATTCCAGGGCAACGTGGAGGATGTCAATAAGATCAACGAAGCCGATATGACAGTTATCGGAGATACTAATCCGAAATTCGGAGGTGGCTTCGGAGTCGATGGGACTTGGAAGAGTTTCGATTTTACACTCTTCTTCAACTACATGTATGGCTTTGACGTAAATAACGTCAATAAATACCGGATGTCTTCGTGGTTGAGCAACAATTACAACAACCTTTTCCCTACATTTAATGAAGCGAACCGGTTCAGGTATGTAAATGATCTTGGATTTAACATGATGACCAACGGATTATACCATGGTGAGTTTAGACAGATAAATGAGACAGCAACCATTTACAATCCACGGACGATCACGCGTGCAATCACCCACTCTTATGCCATTGAGGATGGTTCTTTCCTGAGGCTCCAGAATGTAACTGTCGGTTACACCCTGCCTGAAAAACTCTCCAGAAAAGCAGCTATCAGCAGGTGCAGGTTTTATTTTACCGGTTATAACCTGTTCATACTGACAAAATATTCCGGATATGATCCTGAAGTCAGAGTTCAGGACGGCCTAACTCCGGGTGTTGACGACAATGTCTATCCACGTAGCCGGATGTACACATTTGGTCTCAACCTTACATTCTAAGTTTACAATTAAAAGACGAAAGAAAATGAAAAAAACAATAATATACTTAGGTTGTGTGTGTTTGCTGCTGGTTTCTTCCTGTCAGGACTACCTTAAGGTGGAATCGCTTTCCAAACGCGGAACCGAATACGTTTTCGGAGACAAAGAAGATATCAACCGGGCTCTGACAGCAATTTATGCAGATATGATGTCAAGTTCCACTTACGGCAATTACCTTATTGCCCGATATGCTTTGAATACTGATGTCGAGTTCAGGTCCTACAGTACCAATGTAAGGAGCGTGTCAGGAAGTGAGTTTTCCTGCTTCGACGGGACAAAATATTCAGGTGATATTGCCAGTACCTGGAGAACATTGTATGAAGGTATTGAACGAGCAAATATTTTTATTGAGGGAGTCGAATCCAGTCCGCTCTTTGCAGACAAGAAAGATGCAACATTGTGGCAGCAGATCGGAGAAGCCAAATGCCTCCGGGCAATGTTTTACCATGATATGGTTGTGGGTTGGGGAGATATACCATTCCGCACCAAACAATCTTTTGGTGATGATGATTTGAATATAGGCCTCACCGACCGGAATGAAATCCTTTCCTGGCTGATTGATGACCTCAAATCAGTCGGACCAAAGATGATTTACGCATCGGCTGTAAAAAATGGAGTGGAAAGGATCAACAAGAATTTTTGCTACGGACTGATTGCCAGAATGGCAATGACAAGGGGAGGCTACTCGCTTTATCCGAACAAAAACGACCCAATGGCTGTCGGAACCATGCAGCGGCCCACTGATTATTTGAAATATTACGATGTTGCCAGAATGTATGCTGACTCTGTCATCAGTTCAGGACAAAATTCCCTGACCAAATCGTTCCGGCAAGTCTTCATGGATGAATGCAATTATATTGTCAGCAACAATGACGACCCGCTCTTCGAGATCCCGTTTCTGAAGAATTCGAGCGGTGAAACAGCCTATACCTTCGGACCAAGTGTTTCGGGCGATGTCAACGGCTTTACGCCGCATCCATGGGGACCAAGCAGCGGCAGTGGATTAACACTTCATCCATTGTATCTGTTCACCTTTGACAGCAAAGACCTTCGCCGTGATTTTACGGTACTGACTTGGAACTACAATGCTCTGGGCGTACCAACTATCGCGGTAGGTTTTACGCAGCGCATGGGGAAATGGTCCAAACTTTGGGCTTCAGCTTCAAACTCCCTGGGTAATAACAGCACCAGCAATACAGGTGTAAATTACCCCTATATGCGTTACGCGGAAGTGCTCCTGATCTATGCTGAAGCCGTGAATGAACTTACCGGCATAAGCGGTGCGAACGGCGCGAAAGCCCAAGAGGCCCTGAAACAGGTTCGCCGCAGGGCATTTGCCCCAAGCGACCAGGCGGAGAAGGTCGATCAATATGTAAATTCCCTGGGCTCTAAGGAGGCTTTTTTTCAGGCAATTGTTAATGAACGCGCTTGGGAATTCGGCGGTGAAAATATGCGCTGGAAAGACCTTGCCAGGTGGAATCTCTACTCCAAAGTAGTTTATGATATGTACAATGCAATGAAAATTATTGCCTGGAACGCAGTTGGAAATCCAATTGCTTCCGACTGGGATGATTTGCCCTACTGGATTTTCTACCGTGTTATACCCAATCCCAATAATATCAATATTTACCCGAATACCCAACTTCCGATTCTTGAGCTTTATAAATGGCCCGTGAACCCGGGATTAAACCCTGGCGGAACCTGGATCTATCAGGACTGGTTCCAGTCCTGGGGCAATTCGACAGATGCCGTTCCGAAAAATGAAACCTATTACTCCTTCAGGGGCTATATCTCCGGTGGCATCGGTGCGAATGAAAGTAAGTTTAACCCGGGCAATCTGCCTCCGGTAAGATATATATTCCCGATTCCGAATGCTATTATTGTTTCCCACAAGAACGCATTCAATAATTATTACGGCTACTATTAATCAATTATGATATTTTAACTTAGCTATTATTACAGGTATGAAAAAGAGATATGATATTTTCGGGTTGGTAATGCTTATGATAGTTATTGCCTCCTGCATGAAATCCAAAGTGCTTGATCCGATATTGGAGAATCAATTCTTCCGTTCCATGTTCAGAAAGGTCGAGTGTGTGGTGGTTAACAACAATGACATTGATCTTGCTTGGTACGGTATGAAAGGGGCAAAAGGCTACAGACTCCAAATGCGCTACAAATCTGAAAATTTTCTAACACCGCTTGTAGATACTATTTTACCTGCAACGACCACACGCATTGAGATTCCGGATTTGCAATACGGAACCAGCTTTATATCCAGGATCATGGTATTGGCAACATTAGACACAACTGCGGCAGACACACTTTATCATTCGGCCTGGTTTGGGGACGGTTCCGACGATGACAATATGGAGTTGAAGACGAATGTACGATACGCTATTCCGACAATTATCTCCGTAAGCCAGGTGACAGAGACTTCCATCAAGGTCTCCTGGGATCTGGCCTATAAATCAACGATTATCGTAGGCGGAAATGATGTTCCTACACCGGATACCTATCTACATGCAGTCGGTTCTGTTGGGAAAGATCTTTTTTTGATGGATTCATTGTCAGTCTCTCCCACCAAAAGGTATTCACTGGAACCCAAGCAGGGGATCAAATTGACTCAGCAAGACCTTGACAGGGGATATATTGTCGTAAATAACCTGAATCCCAACTCTCCTTATACTGTTAATGTATTCAACAACAAGATAAAGCGTTTTTGGGACAGGCATTACAATACCATAAACCTGCGTACGCTGGGTATGCCCGGTGCCCCGATTTTAGTGCCTCACATTGTCGATACGGCTCAGGTGGCTATAGAGAGGGGATATTCACGTCTGGATACCATTCTCACCAATTACATGGATGATATTACACTCGCAGAAGGAACCACCTTCTTGCTGGAAACCGGCAAGAAATATTATTGTTACAGTGGCGTCAGTATCACCAAAGGCTTTGTGCTTAAATCGAAAGGGCCCGGATTGGCCCAGGTGGAAATGTGCTCCGGCCACAATGAGGACGGATCTCCGCGAACCTGTAACTTTTCTGTTAGCCGCTCACCTGCAGGTGGAGAAATGGGCAGTATCATGATCCAGAATATCAGATTTGAGGATATTCTCTTTACCTGTCCGGATGCAGTCAAAGGAGGGATCCAAGAAACTGGCGCTTGGGTTGATGGTACCGGAAACTATTTCTTTAACCAGAGTAGTTCGGCCATGGAGTTTGTCCTGGAATCCCTCGATATGCAAAACTGTGAATTCACTGGTTTCAGGCGCGGGTGGTTTCGTACACAAGGTTCTCAAATCAAAACCATAAATAACTGGATTGTAAACAATTGCTACTTCCATGATAATGGTTACCGTGATGCCAAGGGCGGTGGTTATAGTTTCTTCCGCGGGGATGGTTCCAGCCCGAATACCAATATCTTCACCAACGTTCAGGTATCGAACTGCACCTTCGATGATAACCCGATGAATATGCTGTTTGATGACTCACAAGGCGGTAAAAAATTTGCCTGGGTCGGTAATCCGATTTGGAATATCTCCGTGCAGAGTTGTACTTTTGTTAACTTCAATACACTCAGCTCCAAAAAGAGAATATTTGATATGGAAGGTGCGCCGGTCAACAGTAAGATCACTTGTAAGAAGAACCTGTTCATCCTAACAACGAAACGTTTGGCGCAAACAAATCCGCGCAACAATTATTCTGCCGGGATGTATGTCAAGTCCCGGCCTTTCACCTTCGACTTTGGGAATAATTATGGGACGAAAGGCTTTATCTTCGATTCAGATAATTTCAACAGCACAACAACAGGGGCATTGTATCACGCGGTGAACAATCCGCTGGGTTCGACCGATGCTGCAATAAAATTAGGGACAGTGCCTATTCTTCCTGAAGATTTAATGACCGATCCTGACAACGGTAATTTGAAATACAAAAATACCCCGCAGGTCAGGAACCATGAGATTTATCTTCAAAATATCGGTGATCCGAGATGGCGTTAAAATCAATTACATCACAGTAGAAAATTGAATGCTAAGGGAGGGCTGTCAAGATAGTTCCTCCCTTATTTTGGAAGATACAAGTTACTAGTCAATTTATAAGTTTTAATTTCATAAATGATTCAAAATTGCTTTCCATGACTAACAGTCGAAGAAATTTTATCCGCGATGCCGGTTTAACAGCATCAGGGATAGCTATTCTGCCAAGTGCAATGAGTTCCTGTGCTGCCAGCGACAAAGTTGTTGTTGCTTTGATCGGTTGCAAAGGCATGGGCTTTAATGACCTTACCGCTTTTTTAAAACAACCGGGCGTGGTTTGTGCTGCCTTGTGCGATGTCGACAGTAATGTATTGAATATGCGTGCCGCTGAGGTGCAAAAACTGACAGGAAAACGTCCGGATTTGTACGAAGACTTTCGCAAAATAATGGATCGTAAAGACATTGATGCGGTTATCGTTGGTACACCCGATCATTGGCACTGTCTTCCAATGATTTACGCAGTTCAGACGGGAAAAGATGTTTATTGTGAGAAACCGCTTGGCAGAACCATCGAAGAATGCAACCTGATGGTAAAGGCCGCCCGCAAATACAAGCGCGTGGTCCAGGTTGGACAATGGCAAAGAAGCGATCCGCACTGGAAAGATGCTGTTGATTATGTACATAGCGGGAAACTTGGTAGGGTTCGTTCGGCACGGGCCTGGTCGTATGTTGGTTGGAAGGGGGCCATTCCCGTCCAACCTGATTCTCCGGTACCGACCGGTGTGAATTATGACATGTGGCTGGGACCCGCTTCTAAAAGACCTTTTAACATCAACCGTTTCCACTTTACCTTCCGTTGGTACTGGGATTATGCCGGCGGTTTGATGACCGACTGGGGCGTCCACCTGCTCGATTATGCATTGTTTGGAATGAACCAGTACGTTCCGAAATCGATCATGGCATCAGGTGGAAAGTACGCTTTTCCTACCGATGCAATGCAAACGCCTGATACCATGATGGCTATTTATGATTTCGGCGACTTTAATGTTGTTTGGGATCACACCATCGGTATTTACGGACAGAATTACGGTCGAGGCCATGGGGTAGCTTTCATCGGTGAATATGCCACTCTGGTCGTTGACCGGAATGGATGGGTAGTAATGCCTGAGACCAAGAGTACTTCGGCAAAGGCTGATTTTGTACCTGTTCTTCCTCAAGGGAGTACTGGTAAAGGTCTCGAATTGCACGTTAAAAATTTCCTTGATTGTATCAAATCGCGGGAAAAACCAAATTGCGACATTGAAATAGGTGCCCATATTGCTCGGTTCTCTTCCTTTGGTAATATTGCCTACCGGCTCGGAAGGCAGGTAAACTGGGATGATGACAAACAAAGTTTCAAGAATGACCCGGAAGCGGATTTACTCATCAAGGCAAATTACCGTGCACCATGGGAGCTGCCCAAAATATAACAAACCAGATGTCTTACAGGTGATTTTTATTAATAAAATACAGCTATAAAACTTGTTATAAATTTCAAACTAAATCATGGAAAACAAAAACAATCAAAACCGCAGAGAATTTATTGCGAAATCAACCCTTACTGTTTCAGGACTATCTGTCGGATTAAATGCACTCGGTGCTTTCGGGCAAAGCAGAATAATTGGAGCCAACGACAAAATCCGAATGGGCTTTATTGGCATCGGCAACAGGGGATCTCAGTTATTAAACCTGTTTATGAAGCACCCGGATTGCGAAGTCGCTGCCCTGTGCGATTTATATGAGCCTTATACAACCCGCAATCATGACCAAGTTGAACCTCGTTGGGTCAAAAACATGGGTGGTCAAATTCCCAAAATGGGCGAAAAATTCGCAAAACCACCCAAGGTATATTCAGATTATCGCAAACTGCTGGAAGACAAAGATATTGATGCAGTATGCATTGCTACACCCGATCATTGGCATGCGTTAATCACAGTACATGCGATTCAGGCCGGCAAAGATGTGTATGTTGAAAAACCCCTTACAGCCACAATCTTTGAAGGGCGCAAAATGGTTCAAACACAGGCTGCCAGCAAACAAGTGGTTGCAGTTGGATTGAACAGAAGGGGCTCTGCTGTATACCAGAAACTGGCAAACGAAATTCCGGCCGGAAAAATTGGTAAAGTAACAGTGGCTAGGGCTTATCATATTAGCAACATGTTCCCAAGTGGTATCGGCAGAATGAAACCGGAACAGCCCCCAAAAAATTTCAACTGGGATATGTGGTTAGGTCCCCGGGCTACCAGACCCTACCAATACAATATTGCTCCATACATGTTTCGTTGGTGGAGCGATTATTCTTCACAAATGGGGAACTGGGGCGTTCATTTTATGGATGTCATACGGTGGATGCTTGGTGAGGTTGCTCCGGTAGCAATCAGTGCCCATGGCGGTAAATATGTGGTAGATGATGATCGCACCATACCCGATACCATGCAGGTTACCTATGAATTTGCTTCAGGATCAATTGCTTCGTTTTGCATTTATGAAGCCAGCAGCGGCGGATTATTTCCATCGGGTGAGGTAGAACTGCGGGGCACAAAAGGAACCCTTTATTCAAGTGAAGACGGTTATCAGATTAATCCCACAAAAAAAGGGCAATTTCAAACCTGGGAAAAGCAAATGGAGTCTGAAAAATTTGAGGGCAACAACAAACTGCTGAGCGACGGCAGCAGCGGAGACAGCACCGGCGCTCTGGTCAGAAATTTCCTCGATTGTATTAAATCCAGAAATACACCCCTTTGTTCACTCGAAGACGGCCACCGCTCCACCAGTTTTGCCCATCTTGCAAATATTGCTTTAAAAACCAAAGAGCGTTTGCAGTGGGATCCTGTGAACGAGAAATTCCTTAACAGCAATGCAGCAAATCAGTTGCTTCACTATGATTACAGGAAACCCTGGAAATTCTAATTTATGAAATAGCCATGATTTGTCAATCACCAATCGCAATAATAATTATTATCGTGGCTATTCCAAGAGACTATTAAAAACAAATTATTAACGAATGAACAACAAGAGACGAATATTAATTAAAGGAATGGCTGCCGCAACAGCAGCCATTCCTTTTTCCGGTGCTTTTGCATCAACTATATCAAAACCTCCCGCGAAAAAATTCCCAATTGCAATCTTTACTAAACCGCTGGACGATTTCGAACTCGAATTTATGGCTGAAACATTGGCGATGTCAGGCATAGATGGATTTGATTTGTCGGTAAGACCGAAAGGCAGGGTTGAACCTGCACGTGTGACGGAAGAACTGCCCAAAGCCATAGAAATGGGTAAGAAATACAATCTCTCTACCCAAATGATGGTTACAGCTATCACAGATTCCCGGGATGCAAATACTGAACGGGTTTTAAAATGCGCCGCCGATTTTGGCATAAAACACTATCGTTTAGGATACTACGATTACGATTTAAAAAAAGGCATCAGGGAATCTCTGGTAGAAATAAGAAAAAAGATAGAGCTACTGGCCCAACTCAACAAAGCAATCGGTATTCAGGGAGGATATCAAAATCATTCCGGCACTAAAGTCGGGGCTCCTTTATGGGATGTTTCGGAAATGCTTCAGCATGTTCCTGTAGAATTAATGAGCAGTCAGTTTGATGTCCGTCATGCTGTCACTGAAGGGGCATCATCCTGGATTCTGGCCATGAATTTATTGAAAAATAATATTGGTTCCTTGGCAATCAAAGATTTCACCTGGGGAATTACAAACCAAAAAGCCAAAGTCGTCAGCGTCCCGCTTGGGGAAGGAATTGTTGATTTCAACCTCTTCTTCAAGTCTGTTAAAGAGATGAATCTGGTTGTGCCAATTACCCTCCACGTCGAATATCCATTGCTTAGCAAAGAAGAGGAAAGACTTTCTCTGACACAAAAACAGAAAATTATCGTATCAAGAATTAAAAAGGATGTTGACTTTATTAACTCAAATCTTATAAAGTATCAATTAACATAGCTATGAAAAGCAAATCTCGACGTTCATTTATACAGACCAGCCTGATAGCCTCATGTGCCACTGTCTTAGCTAATCCGGTTACGCTGATGGCATCCACTGTAAATCAGAAAAAGATGAAAAAAATTCAAATAACCGAAGTCAATTCAAATTTTGAGCGCGAACCGTTAATCCGGCCTTTCGGATTCAAAGGCGGCTATATGACCGAGATCTGGCAAACAGTCAATTACTTGAAAAGCAACTCCGGTAATCATAAGATTGGCCTCTGTACCCAAAACGTGCTTTGGTCTGACGCTCAGGTATTTGCCGCTCACTCCGAAAGCGGTGGTAATGCACTGATGTTTGCATTAACGGAAAGAGCACTTCAAATAATGAAAGGCCAAACATTTTCGACACCCATTGATTTACTGGATAATATCCTTCCTGAGGTATATGCCTACGGTCAGAAAATAACGTCCAATCCGCAACTGCGCAAAACATTTGCCTTGAATGCACTCGTTGGTACTGACAATGCTGCCTGGCTACTCTATGCTGCCGAGAATGGCATTAAGACTTTTGATGAAATGATACCTGCGGCTTACAAACCGGCTCTTTCCAGCCATCATGCTCAGGCAGCAGCTATCCCGCTGATGGCCTACAGTATCCCAATAAATGAGATACAGTCGGCCGTAGAGCAAGGATATTTCTTCATGAAAATAAAGATCGGTCAGCCGGGCACTCAGGACGAGATGCTCGAAAAGGACAAAGCCCGACTAACAGCCATTCATCAGGCAATAGGCGCTGTTCGGACTGTTCATACCAAAGACGGGAAGCTACCCTATTATTTCGATGCAAATGGTCGCTACGAAAAGAAGGAGACGCTGCTTAAACTTTTGGATCATGCCCGAAAAATTGGCGCTTTTGATCAAATTGCCATTATCGAAGAGCCCTTTGCGGAAGAGCTGGATATTGATGTATCGGATATTCCTGTCCGCCTTGCAGCCGACGAAAGTGCCCATACCGACGAAGATGCCATCAAACGCATTCAGATGGGATACAAAGCGATCGCGCTAAAAGCTATCGCCAAAACCTTGAGCATGACGATGAAAATTGCCCAGGCAGCCCACGAACGGAACATC
>JBBQJE010000063.1:0-14811 GCA_038325635.1 Bacteroidales bacterium | reverse complement strand
AAACGGGGCATTCCAGGCTTCTCCCGTTTTCCTTATTACCAGTGTAGGCGTTGGCATATTGTCGTAAGGCACAGGCGCCTCGAAGGTATGGGGCGCCATTACTTTGGTGTATTCGCGTTGTCCAGATCCCGGAATAAAAAGCTGCATATAAATTGGGCCAACATTCAATTTTTCTGTTTTGAACTTTACCTGCACATCTCCTGAATAAACTGGTGAGGTTTCTACCTTTTCGAAAAAGTGCCATCCCGGATAACGGAATTCTTTGTTCTGAATCCAGGGGAGTTTTGCATTGGCCATGTATCGTTCCGGCGTGGAAGAAAGCTTTAAATCCTTGTTCAGAAAAACAAGTTCATCTCCGATATTGTGGTAAAGAAAATCATGATATTCGTTTGGTAATCTGGATTTTGACCGAAACACATCGACATAGTAGCCGGTTGAATCGGAAGTCCGGATCAAAGCCAATGTTCGTTCCTGTGATGCTTCTGCTTTATCACCTTTATCGTCTTCAAAGCTGGTTTGCGAAAAGGAATAATCTGGGGAGACGGCTTCCTTTGTTGGCATAGGCTCCATTGTTACTAGTTTCACCGTATTAATTCCCTGACCTGCCCAACCTCCATCACCTCTCGAACTTCCGTTTACAATCACCGTGTTGTGGGCCGCCCAAATTCGGGAATAGTTTTCGTGAATATCCTGGGCATAACTGCCCCTGCCATTGTCAACACCCAAAACTTGCCCTTTCCCATACAACTCAATGTTCATTCCTTCAGCATGTCCATGAACCATGTGTGCCCCTTCTACAAAACACATCAGTCCATCTTCCGGTTTGTTGGTTTTGCTTACGTTACGTTGAAGGAAGAGACCGGCGTGCGACAATTGGTCGGTTCTGGGAAGGACTATTGGTGTAAATTCACCTTTAAAATCATCCTTAAACCAAAGAAGCGCAGATATCCCATTTCTCTCGTAACTTCCTGAAACAAAAGCGCTGCTAAGCAGGGAACCGAATTTATCGGTCAATTTTTTAACCCCGTCCATTTTCCCGAGCAGATAGGCCAGCTCGTAACTGCTGTAATCAACGCCTGCGTGGCGTTTCCCGTCGCCAAAACGAACAACTTCTCCGTTCGGATACTTCAAATAGCCCCATTTGGGCAAGGCAAAAGCTATGTTTGGATATTTCTGCCCCAGGTGAAGGGATGGGTCGAATTTATTCATGACAAACATCAGCTTAATAGTGATAGTCGCTACTGCATTGGTGTACTGCGAAGTTTCCGGCCAGGTGTCTCCTTCTTCTTTAAAATATTCGGCCACCTTATTTAATGCATCCTGATGGTCTGTGCTTTCGGTGAGGTAGTATTTCAAATACTTATTACGATCCGTTTCATCCTCGAGCGCCAAGGCATTGTAAACCAAACATGAGGCTTCCAGTATCGGATGATTAGAGCCGTTCATACCATGATTTACAACCAGGTCAGCATAGGTAAGAAATACTTTCTGTGATTCAATCAGTGGAAAATCAATTTTCGCATGCTTCCCAAGATCATAGGGTTTTCCCTTTTTTTGGATGAAAGGAGCGATAAAATCATAAATGATGGGCAACTTATCACCAATTTCTCGCGACTCTCTCAGGATATCGTCCGGACAAAGCCACCCACCTCGACCCACAGAATCAGAAGGTTTAAGCTGAATAATCCCCATAATTGAAGCATTAAGAATATCAGTAGCATATTGGGCATATTTCTCATCGTTGGTCAAATAATAGGCAACGCCACAATCGAGGGCTGTTTGGAGAAAATTGTTCAACTTATTAAAATTAGCCATCTCCTCTTTGGTAGCATTATCCAGATTTAACCGCGTTCCATTAACAATATGAGTGGTATAAGCAAAAGGAGGCGCTTCTCCCTTTTTTGCGTTTTCCCAATCAAAAGGTAAGCCACGGAGATACAATTCCGGATTCGCCTGATGTGCAGATACTTCCTTTTCAAGTTGGTTAATTAAATTGTCGAAGGAAGTTTTTGCCCAGGGTTGCTTATCAATCTTTGAAAGGATTCCTGCTTTTTCACCTGATGTAACCCAGATAAATGGCCGATCCTTGCTACTGATTTTTCCGGCAAAAAGCACAATGATTAGAAAAACACAGGTAATTTTTTTCATTAATGGATATCTTTATGTGAGTTTTTGATTAAAAGATGATTGTCATTTAATTAATCCAATTAATTTTTCTGCCTCCTTACTACAAAATACAGCAAATTCGAAAGATCTTCATCCATAGGTGGATAGAGCGTGGCTTCGGTTTGGCTGGTTTGTACCTCGAAATAATACTGAAGTGGAAATCGCTTGGAAGTATAGTCAGCCGGTATTTCACCCTCAAAAATCTTTCCATTCTGCTTGAGTTCGACCGTCTGCCACCGCTCGGCCTGGTTAACATGGCGATAATATAGTTTTACGCTGTGTTGATTGCCTTTAAATTCAATGCCTACTGGATGCGGTTTGCCGGATTGAAAAGAAATTTCGGGTTGATGTTTCGCTTCAATATTGGGCCGAATCGGTCTTGAGGTGGAAATTTTTATGGCTTTTTCGATGGCTGAGGTGTCAATTTTATTTGCAGCGTTTAGTGGTATTTCAAGACGTTTGCGCAAATCAGCAATATCTTCATCAAAAGATGGAATACGATCGATCCAGTGACCGTTCGGTCCATAAGAAATTTTGGTTTTATAAACTGATTTTGCACCTTCAGCCATTTTTGCCCAGATATTTCTTCCAGCCAGATATAAATCAATGGCCTTTTCGCCTGCTTTCCTGTCGCCTGATAGGTGATATACGTGCCAAACCACCCCACTGCGTAGTTTCGCAGCAAAAAATTGTGCCAAACCGACTAGAATCAAAACATCCTCCTCTATCCTTCGAAAGTTGGGTCTCGTTGCTTCCAAACCTAATTGTGCCTTCGCTGAGCGAATGTTTTCTGAAGATTTTGCCGCGATGTTTTCAAGCCATTGTGCCACTTCAACGGGCGAATATTTTCCGGTAACTGTTCCTGAGAGCAAAACTTCGGCAAACTCATTGGGCGATTGAAAAAGCTGCGGGTCGGCAGGACTGATGTTTCCAAATAGTTTTGGCTTTTGTGTGTCAGCGTTATCCGAAGCTTTCGTTTCGTCGGCCATAAAGGTATTGGTATACAATTCGGGCAGGTAAAGCTCACAATTTGCCGAAACCTGATGGGCGTGGTAAAATAGCGGGAGCACACGGGTAACCTGGCCTAATGCGGTTTCGATGGCCATGGCCGCATTCCCAAACTCGCTAGAAAAGGCCCGACGCCAAATTTCAGGTTTCGCTTCGGGATTATAACCCAACCTGCCCCATAGACGATAGGTGTAAGCATATTTTTCGAAATCGTATTTTGGGTTAAGCGAGGCATCAGCATAACCACAGCGACCACCTTCCACTCCTTTTCCACGGCGGCCTTTAAAGTGCAAGGGTTCGCTAAGCTCGAACCCGGCAGCACCGCAAAAAGAGGCTGTTCGGCCATATCCGGCGAATAGGGCAGGATCGGCATTTAGCAGAAACCGTTGTGTTCCGGGCCAGATTCGGAAAATAACATCCCACTCACGGTTTTCAGAAAGCATATCGGCATAACCATATCGGGTAAATTTTCTGTTTCCATCCAACAAACCTTTGCCGGTATCAACCAATTCATTGGTTCCGGTCATTTCCAATTCTCTGATTGACGCCGTATGACAAGGCAATCCCAAATGTTCGCCGCAAAACTTAGGGCTGACAACAACAGGCTGCTTGGTGTTGAGTGCGGCTTGCAAGGTTTCGGCTTCCATATTTTTGGCGTGCATATCAATTTCAACTCTTCGACCACAATTGGCAATGGCGCTAAACTGGGTCTTCCAGAAGTCTTCAGCTCCTTTGGGTATGCCACTTTCACTATGTACCCGAAATGTTATACCAGTAATGCCGGGAACTTCACGCAATATGGTTGCCAAAGCGTCGCGGCAATAATTCGCATGTGTTTTATCGGTTAAACCATCAATTTGGTAGGTTGCTTTTGGACTCTTATCCCAAATATATGCCAATGTCCAAACTCCGAATTGAAGCTGGAGGCCACGTTTTGAAGTTTCTTCGCCTATAAATTTCAACATTTCGTAGTTGCGTTTTCGCTCATCCTCCGATAAACCCCGGGCTGTAACATTGTATCCGGGTATGGTAACAAAAAACGGATAAGGGAAAAGTAAATATCCATCTGATACGCCATTTGCGCTGTTGTATCCCATTCCGGTCGAAAAATTCAAACGGTTGACACGCGAATAAATGAGCATGTCCAAATAGCTTAGCCAGTAATTTTTATCGTAGAACCATGGTTTATCTTCCAATTCGGAAGAGAAATTCCGCAAGATGCTCCGAGTGCGGCTGGCAGGACGTTCGATTAATGGTTCATCAAACTGCAATGTCGATGAGCCTGTTTTCTGGCAGGTTACACGGTCGGCCAACTCGGTAAGTGCATATACCAGACCGAGATTGTCGGTGCCGGCAGCAAGCAAAACCGGTGCCTGACATTCCTTTATTTTTGTCTGAACAAGACAAAGCGATTCTGCCTCGATGGGCGTGGTGATTTTATTTTGCTTGAAAATTCCTTTTGAAATAGCCGAATTCATCCCGCTTGCAACGATACAAAATTCATCAGGTTTAACTTCTGAAATTCTTGATACCAATCGCACAGCTGATCCTTGTCTTTCCAAAGCCGATTTTAGTTGGCCAACTGCCCAGCCGGGAGGTATATTTTTGGCAATGTCGTCGGAAACAATGGCGATATTGCCTTTTTTGAGTAAAACTGAGGCAAGGCTGTTGGCCGCTGCGATGGTTCCGATGGAAAAGATGGTTGAGGTTTTAAGAAAACCTCTCCTCGAAAATGTATTGGTTGGTTTGTTCATTACTACAATATTAGTTTTTAGCTGTTTATTCGCGGGCTATTTCAATTTCGCAACAGGTAAGAATTCGTTTATTCAGCTTGTTCATCAGGCTTTTGAGATCAAGTTGTTAGTTGAATTTTGGCTCGCCTTTGCCCCCAAGATCTGTGTATTCTTTTAATACTTCATCGTCCAATGAAAGCCAGTCTTTGATGTCATTGGTCCGCTGCATATCCATGCCCAAATACATTTCATTCATCAGCGAACTGTAGTGTTTCCAATAACAGTAGGCATTACCCATCGCAGTTCGGGCTTCTTCAGTTTTTCCTGAACCTTTAAAAACGGCTCCTTTTATTTTTTCTGAATAATAAAGACCAAGATAGGATAATGCCCGGATATTCCCAATGTTGGTTTGTAACTCATCCGTCAGGGTGGAATTACCTTCGGATCCGATTTCATGGAGAGCCGAAAGAGATGATTCCTTCATTTCTTCCGCCACCTTTAGCGCCGATTTTCTGGATCCAAATTCTCCTTTCGCCGTTTCAGCAATACTACAAACCATAGAACCGGGAGGTGGTTCCTGGTCCATCATTTGTGAAATAGTGACGAATCCACCAAGTTGGCGTGACATGCAGGCCTCCGGCCACCACTGAAAATCAGCTTTCAATGATCCTTGAATCAGTTCAGTCATTTTGGGTACAGCCTTTGAAGCTTTTGCCCAGGCTGAAAAGAGATTTTCAGGTGCAGAAGGATATTTGAACTTCATGGTTTTTTTGAAAACTTCATCCGAAGTATTGGGATTATAGGTCAGTCGCCCCCAGAGCATGTACATGTACCATTGTCTTTTTTGTTCAAGACCATCCTTCGCCCAAGCCGCTTTACTTGTAAAAGTATAAGTTGGCACATAGCCATCTGCTCCCATCACAAATCCCTGAATGTATTTCTCTTCGTCTGGAAAATTGCTGATGTATTCGCGAACGAAAGCCGGATCTCCCCAATGCAGAAAATAAAAGCTGTCATTGCGAAGTTCCAGCCAGGTCTTTAATCCAATTTTACCGAGTTGTGCTGGGACATCTCCATTTCGGGTCACAATCCATCCTGGTTTTGTGCAACCATAAATGTGAGCAACCGCATATTTAAAGGAAAAGTCAAAATGTACATTGGGTAATTCGATCAACCTCGAAAAATTGTTTGCCACTGCCTCTGTGCCTGACTGATGGTATCGGTGTAAAAATACAATTTTACGAGCGGGATGATCTTTGGCGTAGTCATATAAACCCTGACCATAAGATGACCACATCCAAACTGCTTTGTCTTCTTCTTTGATTCCTTCCATGTTCTCTCCTGCAGAGACTCCGAATCCAGTGAGATCCGGATAGGTATCAAAGAATGTATAAATACACTTCCTGATATAGGGTGCGGTGGCTTTATTGGCAGGATCATTGGTGATACCGTACTTGCCTGTAGCGCCATAAGTGTAAAGATTCCAAACCATAAAATGGAATTGGATGCCTCTGCATTTTGCCAATACCATTACCTTGCGCCAGAAGGCAATTTTTTCGTCGATCGACATCTTCCTGAAAAATCCATTGAAACCCTGAACATCCTGTATGGCCACATCAGGGTAATCAGGCAGTTTGATCATGGAAGTGAAGGGATGAAGCGTCCACATTTGTATGGCGTTGTAACGGTTGCGCGCCATTTCATCAAAAAAGGACGCCCAGAAATTGATATTCCACACATCCTTAACCGCATTTTGATGTGAGGTTCCATGAAAGTCAACTTTGGAAAAACCACTATTAAAATAAGTGGGGCTGCGCACATCAAAAGGTAGATTGAATTTTATACCCCGGTTAACAATAGTGGGAGACTCCTGCGAATTGAACGTTTTGCCAAATCCATCGAAATTGATATTCTCGGCCAGTTGTAGCGCTCCATACATCGCACCGTTAACGTCACCGCCAAGCACCCAATAGGTAAGAACAGGTTTTGTTGTTGTTCTCAGGACATAAGCCTGGTCGGACAAAGCATCGACCGGAGTTCCTCCGACTGATTGATATAGATTCCTGACAGAAGCACTTGAGCTTAATGCAATTACAATTTGACGTTTCGATTTACCTATGACAAAATCTTTCAACTGCAAAAAATCGGCCTGGTGCCCCTTTAAAGCAAGAGCTGATTTAATTTCATCAGCAGCAAATTTGTGTTGACTGACAGAGGGGTCAAAATACACCGCGACCGTTTCACCATTAACGAAATTGCCTAAAAAGGATAAGATAAGAACAAGCAATATTTCTTTAACTTTAACTAAAGTGAATTTTTTATTCATACTAGTTCCTTATTTGGAAATTAATGACGGTTTCTTAGATCTGAATTTTGATTTTTGTTCTCAAAAGTTAAAAAGGCTGCGCCCTTACTACCTCTTTGCCGAGAGATGCAGTACAAGCGGACTGTCTCCCCAATCGGCAGGAGGGTTCAATTTTACTGAACCATTTTTGAATTTGCCGGCATTGCTTCGTTTACCCGTGAACGGATCAAACCACTCACCCATCAGGGATGATGTGACTCCAGTAATATTCAAGGTAAAAGGCTGGGCCTTTTCCTGAAAGACAACATATTCACGTCCTGGCTGTGCCATACAGCAACCGCTGTTCACAAGCGCATCTGAAGGTTCCAATTTCCAATATTCCGTTGCTCTCCAGAAATCGCCAAAGTATTTCATATAGGTATAACCTCTTGGCTCATCGAGGGGACGGATTACATCCCATGCAGTGTAAGTGTAATAATAAGCAGTGTATCCTCCGGCCATGGCTATGTCCCATAAGGTTTGTGCTGTGGCTTCAGGGGTCATAGCCTTATTGTAGGTTTTATCTTCCAAGCCGCCGAGTCCACATTCGTAATCCGATTCGAGATTTGCCACCGGCCAAGCACGGCGTTCACGTTGGAAAAGAATCTTTCCGTGGTTGCTACCAGTGTGGTTGGCATTTGTTCCAATCCCGTTTCCGTGGTGCTGGTCTGCGCGAAAATCTGTCAGTCCATCATACGCACCACTATCGTTAGCTATGTCATCATCGTGAACAGTAACAAGGTGATGGTAAGGATCTGTCTTGCGAATATATTTCAGCCATTCCTGCTTGTAGGTCAAGTTCTTTTCGTTGTGCGCTTCCTTTGAAAAATCCCAGATGATGTTTGGATATGCAGAATAGCGCGCCATCAGCCAACGGAAAAAAAGCTGTTCCTCTGCACTACCTTTCTCAGGCCAATTGACAGCCTTGTTGTAAACTTTGATAAAGATATGGGCTTGCATGCTGCGATCCATCAACGCGGCAATCACCTGGTCATAGTGTTGCCAATACGCAAGATTCATGACAGAATGATCGGGCGCATCGTTGGTGCCCTTCCACGGAAATATTTCCGATGGTCCATAATCGTCAGTGCTAGTCTTTCCTTTTCGCCAATTGGTGTCATAAGCATAAGAGTTGATAATGATGTAATTGAACCCGTATTTAGCTATCAAATCCAAAGTTTTGCCTACCGTTGGAATACTCGATTTGCCCATATCAAGCGCCCAGAGCCAATCGTATTCATAAGCCTGCATGAAGAAACGAGAGCCATCTTCAAAAATAAAATGATGTGGATTTTTTGCATCCACTCGTAGGATACCATGAATATTCTTGTTCGGGTTTTTGACACATTTAAACGAAATGGTCTTGCCATTTAATTCCTTAAGTTCGGATTTCGTAATAAGTGACCACTGACCTTCCAACGTAGGGGCAAAGCGGATTTTCCAGTTGTTGTTGCCATCGAAAAAACCAGGCAAAGAGAGCGTAATTCCGTTAGGACCAGTTGCAGTGGCACTGAATTCAACCAAAAACGGATTCGATGTTGGTGAACTGGCGCTAAAACTAAAATCATGAGGATTCCATCGCTGAATTTTTTGGACTTCAGGTTGTAAGTTAGTTGCAATAAGACCGCTAATACTGCAAGCGACCAACAATAAAACAAAAACTAGCTTTTTCATATTCATATTCATTTTTATCTGGTTTATCAACAAGGCTGTGCTAACACCTTCAAATCCATCAACGTTTTTGATGGCGACATCGAGATATTCGGGCTGCATATAAACTTTCTATTAGTAAAGAAACTTCTCCTTCGGGACTGACTCCTTAAATTCTTTGATCATTATGTTGCGCCATAGAATCTCACCTGATTCTGCCTCGAGACCGATGGCCCCCTCGCTCCAGCTCAGATTAGAAACCATGTTTACTACCTTCCCGTTGAGTTTATAAATCACATATTCACTTCCCATCACGATAATCTCACATTTATTCCATTTACCGTCTGATCCATGCGAAAATGCATAAGATGCAGGCGAATTTATGCCATTCGGTGTAGCCCGAGCAACGCCTCCCTCTGATGGCATTTGGAAAACTCCATCTTTTGAATACCAATTACGGTCGAATTTTCCGCGAAGTTCACCGGTAAAACTGATATTTTTCAAATGATCGTAACGTATCTGATACTGAATTCCTAATGGATAAGCTCCTGCCTCGGAAATATGAAAATACAGTCCCGAGTCGTACTGCAATTTCTTGTAATTATTGACCAGCTTTGACCCCCATTTATACTCGAATGTTAGAATATACCTACTATAACTTCGCTTGGAAATCATTGAACCGTGCAGTCCGTTTGGATCTTCAAGGACATAGCCATCAGGTAGATCGCGAAAGAAATGGATAACACCTCCCTTGTCTATGCAAAAGATCTTTTTAAGTGCTTCGGCATCACCGTTCTTAGTATATAAACTCCAATCGTTGAAATCCTTCCCATTAAACAGCGGATACCATTTACTGGTCTTTTTTACGGTTTTAATACCCGATGCTTGATCCATTTTTTTTTCTGCCAAAGCAAAGCAGGTAATTTGAGCAAACAACATGCAATAAATAAGGATACGCTTCATTAGTTTACGATTTCAGTAATTTCTTCTTCATTATAATTCAATGATAGTAATCAGCAATTGCATCTCCCGAATGTGAACTGAATTGTTATTTGAACTCAAAAGCATCAAATACAACAAGTTGGTCACCGCTACCCTTGAAAACAAAGCACAAACTTTGCTTATCATCCATTTTGGGCAGATTGCAGGTTATATTTTCGAATTCTTTGGTATTATTATTGCCACTAAGCTTGCAGGTTGCGAGAAGCTTGCCATTAGAAGAATCTTTACGGATTTCGATAGTTGCATCTGATTTTACAGCCAATTTCAATTCAATCTTGCTTTTAGCGCTTAACCCCTTTATATTTGGATAAATCAGGAAATCGCCGTTTTCAATATCCGCAATCACAAAGCCACCTTTCCCGCTCTCTTTTATGCTGGTTCCGGAAGCTTCAAAATAGTCTTCCGCCTGTATTACACCCTGATTAACATCATATTCCCCTACACCAATTCCATCCACACGAATCAATGCCATTTCACCATTTTCTTTGTAGTGTACATAGCTGATAAAGGTATCCCTGAAATAGCGGTTGCCAGTCTGACTGATATCGCAATAGGCAAAATACCATTGGTTGTGCCATTCGAAGAAGGAACCATGACGCCCCTGTAAAAATCCTTTGGGCCAGGTAGGTGCATCGTAACCTTTGGCAAAACTGCTTGCATCAATGATCGATCCGGCGTAACTGTAAGGGCCATAAACATTGTCCGCCATTGCATAGAAACAACCCCAAGATAAATAATACTTACCTCTGTAGGAATGAATAAATGGCTTATCATCTGTTGGCATCTCTTTATTCATGCCATCGCTGTTGTATGGGCCGCGTGGATTATTAATCACTATTTTTTGAGGTACCTCAGCGAATGAAATCATGTCTTTGTTCAGCTTGGCAATGTAATAATCCCATACGCCAAAAACGATGTAATACTCGCCTGAGGCATCTTTGAAAACTCCCATATCATACTCATGGGTTGGGGTGAGTTCCGAAGGAAGCAATGGTTTTTTCAAAGGATCTTTCCATGGTCCTGAAGGTGAATCGCCGATCACCACACCCGATTGCTCGTTCTTTTCCGAAAAATACCAGTAATATTTTCCATTACGAAATGCAATGTCGGTAGCCCAGCAGCCCGAAAATGGTTTGCCGATGAAGGTATCTTCAGGCTTTAAATAAGATTCCAGTTTCCAGTTCACCAAATCATCTGATGACCAAAGCCACCAGTCGTCCATTGAAAAACTTTTACTATCAATTGTGTTATCGTGCGACGCCGACAAGTAAGCTTTCCCATTGAAAATATGAATATGCGGATCATTTGCACCTTTGTTGGGAATGATCGGGTTTTTGGAGAAGGATATTAACTGAAATGCCAGTATTGGCATGAGTAGTATAAGCGCTTTTTTCATCGGTTAGCTAAAATGAATTGATACTGATTTTGACCAGATTTACTCCTGGTTCGAGTCTGATAGATTGAAATACCGGATTCACTTTTTGTCCATTTACCGTTACCTCAGCCTCGCCAGCTCCCGGCAAAATCATTTCGCCACCCACATTTGCAGGAAGCTCGATGTCGTACCTTTGAAGACGTTGGTTGACAAACTGATAGGATGCTTTTACTGCTCCTTTTATGGTTGGGACAGTAATTTTGCTATTTTTCAGGTTACCAAGTTGTGGTTTTATTTGAACAATGCCAAACCCGGGTGTCTTGGGTGTTATTCCCCATAAATGTCGTGGAATAATATTCGCTGGAGCCGCGCCCCAGGCATGGTTCCAGTCCGAATTGGGCTTGTATTTCATGTCCCAGGCTTCCATGGTAATGGTAGAACCTACCCTGATCATGTTCCACCAGCTGCGGTCATCGGTCGCACGCATCAGATCAAGCGCAAATTGCCCTTCACCTGCTTCGTACAGGCCTTCGAGCAAAAATTGGGCACCATAAACACTGCAAGCCATTTTGCGCGATTTCACAAAATCAACAACCGTTTTTTTATGGGTTTCAGGAACAAGCCCGAATGCCAAAGGCCACATGTTGGCGTGCAATGCCGAGTGATCCGAGCCCTCACCATCGACATAAATTCCTTTTGCGTGATTAAAAAGCTTGTCGTTAATGGCCTTTTTTACTTTGGCCGCCATCAGTGAAAATTCTTCCTGATCGGCCGTTCTATTTAGCAGTCCGGCAAAATCGGCCATGATCTGCATATTTTTGTAAAAGAAGCAGTTGACAACCGTGTTCACAGGCATCATTTCGTAACCGTCGCGTTCGCCCTGCTGCGAGAAGGTCTTGTCTCCCGAAATGATTTTCCCATCGGGCCAGTCCACAATATCCCTCAACCGTTGTGTGCTGTCGGCAAAGCCAATTTCCATCATGAATCGGCCATTGTGCTTTGGTGATTTGGTGCTGATCAAGCCATCTTCGCGACTTAACTCAATCAGCGATTTCTTTTTCAGAAGGTCATAATATTTTTTAAGTAATTCGGTGTCACCAGTGTATAGATAATCCTGCTGCACCATTATTGCAGTGTGAAGTAACCATTCGGTTGGCCAGGTGGGCATCTTCATAAACCATTCGATGGTTTGTTTGGCCATGGCATATTCACGGTCGACACTGTAATGGCCAAGCTGATTGATATAAGCATCCGCTTCATAAGGAATCCTCTCGCGGTCGCCATCAATGTATAGTCCGGTGATGGTGGTTGCTTTCATGCTGTATTTGCACAAATTCCAGATCTGGTTTAAGGTAGTATCCGAACAGCTGAAGCTACTCTCGCCTTCATCGAAATAGTTAAAATAGGCTTTTTGGCTGATATTGTTTCCAGTCATTTCCGAATTGAAATTCTCAATTTCAACGTACCTGAAAGGTGTCACTACATCAAACGAGTCGGGAAGCTGAACCGCTTTATTCGGAAGGGTATTTCTCTTATCAGGAATCAATTTAAGTGTATAGCTTTTCTTTCCGGCCTGAACTCCCAATTTTATTTCGGTAAAACGGATCGTGCCTCCGGGCTTCCGGTCTATAGTTTTACCCAGGAGTTTTTCTCCCAGACGAATGGTCAGAGTATCTTTTTTTGGCGAAGAATAGTTCAGTACGAGCGTCCCGAAAGCATCTTTCCCAAAATCGACAAAATAGCTGTTGATGCCTGTTTTCACAATTGCTTTTGGACTGATATTTTCGATCTGAAATGAATTTCCTGTTGATTTGTTAGCTGTAAACGAATCGGTTATAAACTCCTGAACAGCAGAATAATCTGAAAGGCGATTGTCCTGATCCCAGATCCGAACCTTCCAAAAGTATTTGGATTTCGGAGATAATGGCTTCCCCTGTTGCTCAATGTTTGTGGACGATTTACTGCGAACCTGACCACTATTCCACACGTCCCCCAGGTTATTATCAATGTTTATTTTTGAGGAAGCCACCAAGATCTGGTAGGCGTTCTGAAAAACAGCTTCCTTCGGAACGATCCAGCAATATTCTGGTTTGCTATCGTTAATGGCCACATTCTTCGGTTCGCGAATGTATTCGACCATTAATCCTGACGGGATGCCGGAATAGGAATCCGCATATTTCTTCCCCAGAGCATCGCATTTGGTCCTTAATTCTTTAAGCTGTTTCTGAAATTCCGGCTTTTTAGCCAGATTTTCAATTTCCCTTGGATCTTTCTTTAGATAATAAAGCTCTTCCCAAGATTTATCATTTACATAACGGAAGTATTTCCAATCGCTGGTTCGTACTCCTTCGCTTGGAGGAATGCTTTCCATTTCCCACAAATGCTCAATCAGGATGGTGTCATGTACTGCCTTTAAATTGGTTCCTGAAACGATTGGCAGAAGGCTTTTCCCATGCCAGCTTTTGGGCTGTGTAACACCGGCCAGGTCAGCAATGGTTGAAGGAATATCTAGGTTTAGAGCCATGACATCCGCATCTTGATGTTTCTGTACACGTGGATCATAGATAATCAATGGAATACGGATCGAAAGATCGTACATCAGCCATTTGTCGGCAATTTGTCGTTCACCCAAAAAGTAGCCATTGTCGCCCATCAACAGGATGACGGTGTTCTTATCGAGCCCTTTCTCTTTCAATTCCTGCCGGATTTTGGCAATTTCGAGATCTACACCAGTAATCATTCTGTAGTAACCTTTCACCATTTCCTGGTATTTCTGAGGAGTGTCGAATCGCCAACCCCATCGCACGCGGCTGAATCCCTTGCGAACTTCTTCGGGCAATGCATTAAAATAGTTGTCTTCCTTCAAATCAGGATCAGGAATGGTGACATCTTTGTATAGATTGGCCGTTTGCTCGTCCCAGTAATATTGTTCTGGTGCAGGGTCGTGGGCATGCGGTGCACTGAAACTTATGGAAAGGCAGAATGGTTTATCAGACGGCGCATTTTTTATAAACTGAATCGCCCTTTCGCCAGTATAACGGGTCAGGTGAACTGTATCTTTGCCCAAAGTCTTATAGAAATACCCTCTTCTGTCCTTGAATTTTGTTTCTCGATCATAATCTTCGTGAACATCAAACAGCTGATCCTGATGGTCATACTTCACTCCAAATTTTCCGAAGAAACCAGTAAAATAGCCTGATTCTCGCAGGACTTTTGGATACGACTGCTGCATGTATTCATCCCTGATCGGTCCGGTTTGGAAAGTATATTTGTGGGTTCGTTCCTGAAGTCCGCTCAATATACTTGCCCGGCTGGCCGCACAAATGGGAGTACTGGCAAATGCATTTTTAAAGTAAGTACCTTCGCGTGCAAGCTTATCCATTTCAGGTGTTTGGACAATCGTATTCCCGGCATAACCCATTGCACTGGTACGGTGGTCATCGGTCAGGATAAAGATAATGTTGGGCCTGCTTATTGAGGCCTTTCCCTTGGCTGGAGCAACGGCAAGACCTGATAGAGCGATACTCAACAAT
>JBBQJE010000062.1:0-14839 GCA_038325635.1 Bacteroidales bacterium | reverse complement strand
CTAGGAAAAGCATGACGCAAAACGACCTTATTAATCTTGTTCTGGATGGTAATCAGGAAGCCTTCAGATCAATTGTAGCGCAATACAAAGCCAATGTCTTTCGTACGTGTTTGGGATTCGTTCATAACAGGGAAGATGCCGAAGAGCTTACACAAGATGTATTTGTAAACATGTATCGGAATCTCGATCGGTTTAAAGGTGATTCCACCTTTTCTACCTGGATTTACCGCATTGCCGTTAATTCCTCCCTCAATCACTTGCGCAAACAAAAGAAATTTTCCTTCATTCAAAGATTAGAAAGCATCTTTGGAGGTGAAATTCGTGAAGGTAGAAATGTTGCTCTAAAATATTCCGATAGTCCAGAAAAATTGATGATCGACGAAGAACGGAACAAAAAATTGTATCAAGCTATTGACAATCTACCTGAAAACCAGCGTATCGCATTTAACCTGAGTAAATATGAGGACATGCCTCAACGTGAAATTGCTAGCGTAATGAACCTCACGGAAGGAGCCGTCGAAGCATTGTTACAGAGAGCGAAAGCAAATCTTCAGAAAAATTTATCCGGATATATAAAATGGAAGAAACGACCCGTAGGAAATTTTAACAATTAGTGTCTAAGCAATAAAACCAAGAATATGAACTGTGAAATCTGTGAAATAGAATTGAACAATTATCTGGAGAGGAAACTTACTCCGGATCAAACGAAAGAAGTGAAACAACATTTGGAAAATTGTCTTTCGTGTCAGGATTTGTATGAAGCACTCAAGGCTATTGATCAACTAATTCTGGAAGACAAAAGAACCCAACTTTCAGCTGGTCTGACGAATAGGGTGATGTTTGCAATTTCGCCCAAGAGTAAACTAATTCGAATAGAAACAAAATTTCAAAAAGTACTGCAACCATTACTTATAGCCGCCTCAATTACATTAGCCGTTTTAGGAGGCATGACGATAGGCAATATTTATAGCTCCTCCAAATCGTCGCAAAAGACTCCCATTGAGCTGGCTCTGATGGATGATCTCTCCATGGAATCATTTGATATGATTACGCAGTAGTAAAAATTAATTACCATGATGACACAAAAACAGCAAAAGATATTGATATGGAGTGCCGCAGTTTTATTGGTTCTGAACATATCTACCTTGGCTACAATAGGTTTTCACACAATCCAGGATACTAAAATCTCAAAATCAGAGGAATCCATTAGTTCTGGCAAAACAAGTGAAAATTCAGAAAAAATGAGTGGTCGCTATTTCAAGGATAACCTGATGCTATCATCTGAGCAAATGAACGAATTTTTCAAAATCAATCAACGATTTAGAAATGAGGCATTTTCAATCCAGGTAAAGCTTTCAGATATTCGAAAAAACATGTTAGAAGAAATGTCCGCAGAGAAAACTGATACCCTGAAACTAAATAATTTATCTGCGGAATTAGGCTCATTTCATGCAAGGTTAAAGATCATATCCTATCAATATTATCTTGACATCAAAGAGTTATGCACAACGGAGCAAAAAGTTAAACTTAAGGCTATTTTTAAAATATTCTTTGAAACTGAAACCCCAATTGGCAACCAGGGACAAGGGAGAAACAGAAGAGGACAAGGTTGGAGAAATAATTAATCTACTAAAAGAAATTACGGACGAATGAAAAAGAATTTTTTTTGGAAAAGCTTTGTAAGCTTTGCATTGGTCTGGACTATCGTAATCCTGCTCATTTCAGGAACTGTACTATTTATTGCTCCGCCGGGTCGCATTGCCAATTGGACTATT
Organism: Bacteroidales bacterium; assembly: GCA_038325635.1. GTDB lineage: Bacteria > Bacteroidota > Bacteroidia > Bacteroidales > Prolixibacteraceae > CAINVV01. The sequence continues at coordinate 13,064 of JBBQJE010000062.1, read as the reverse complement.
TGGACTTTGATGGGATTTTCAAAAGCCAACTGGCAATCAATTCATACAATATTCTCTTACACCTTTGTCATTCTTTCCATTTTCCACCTGTTTACCCTAAACTGGAAAGTATTCTGGTCTTACCTCGCATCGAGGCGAACAGAAGGATTGTCTAGACCAAAGGAATTAGCCTTCTCAATAGCACTGATTGCTTTGATTTTTGCAGGAACCTATTTCAATCTTCAACCATTTAAAGGTGTAATGGCATTTGGTGAAAAGTCGAAAGAGAGCTGGGAAACAAAAAAAGATGTGCCGCCAATTCCACATGCAGAACTACTAACAATCAGGGAATTGTCAGGTAAATATATAAATATGAGTGCGGATAGTATCCTATTAATGATCAAACAAAAATATTTAACAGCTGATAGTATCGGGCAAACCATTGCGAAGATCAGCGAATTAAACCATATAACCCCGGCAAAGCTTTATTCAATATTAATTCCTGAAAATATCAATAATCCCCTCAAAATAGATAGTAAATCCTCAATACAAAGTCCAGGCAGAAAGACAATTAGTGAAATTGCAACTGAACTGGGGAAAGATAAAGACAATCTATTAGAAGCACTTCAAAAGAACAATATAACGGCTAATCAGGATGAGAAACTCAAAGATATAGCCGAACGAACAGGTAAAACCCCCATGGAAATTTTAGAAATATTAAAGCAATAGTGATCGTATTTCTTTCGGTGCAATTTCTTTTGAATTTATTTGATATTTAAATTGAGTTTTTCTTGGAAGTGAATAATTTTTTGTTTTTCTTTGTGAGCGAGTATTAACTAACATTCACCGTGACCAGGAAGTTCGCTATAGATTGATATCTTAAAATTTAAATGAAAGCTATGTTTACAGAACGTCAGATAGAAATAATAGAGGCATCCATGGAAATTATTGCAGAGCAGGGGATTCAGGGACTGACTATTAAAAATATTTCCAAAAAAATATTAATCAGCGAACCTGCCATATACCGTCATTTTAACAGCAAGATCGAAATTCTAGCGGCCTTGTTGGACTATTACAAATCATTAGCTCAAGATATTCACGGTAAAATACTATTCTCCGAAGCAAATGCAATTAAACAGATTCAAATGTTGTTTAAGGCACAATTGGATATTTTTGTCAAACAGCCAACATTGTTATCCGTAATTTTTGCTGAAGAAATTTTTCAAAATGAAAAGGTATTGGCTGATCAGGTATATTCTATCATGAAAATTAATGAGGAGATTTTCTCGACACTATTATTGAAAGGGCAGGCAAAAGGCCTTATCAGGAAAGATATGAGCGATAAGTCAATGACTCTAATATTTATGGGAGCACTGCGTCTCTTTGTTACACAATGGCGCTTGTCTGGGTTTGCATTTGATCTCAAAAAGGAAGGTGATTTACTTTTAAATGACATCGAAAATCTTTTAATAGTCCAGACTTCAGAGACATAAAAATAAGCGGTGCTTTTTTTTGAATTTAAAGGTTAGTTAATATTAACTACATAATATTTTCATCAACATATAATAAAGAGCAAACGTCATGAATAAAATTCCAATTCTCCTGCTTTTTAGCCTACTTGTTATCCTTGTTAAACCATCAGCGGGACAAACGCAGGATAGCATAGAAAATGCCGCACAAATAGATAGAGCGCTCAATATTTCAGTGCTAAACCTTAGGCCTGTTCCATTAAAAAAGCGGGAGATGCTTTTCAGCTTTCAGGCTGAGTTCCCCAAATTCTACAAAACATATAACCCCAAAAGTGGGAAGACTGATAAGGTTCCTGAAACAACAGTACTGAATGAAGCTTATTATTATGGCCATTTAATTTACGGACTTTCTGACCGTTTTAATTTAATTGCCTCCTTGCCCTTTTCCTCAGTGCATCATTATACTCCAACAAGCACCATTTCCGGGAAGGGATTGGGGGATATTAAATTAGGCGGAAATTACAGCCTGATTGATTTGGAAAACAATGGAAACAGCCTGAATTCAGGCATCACCATAGCTTTCCCGACGGGGAAGTCCAAAAATCTTAATCCGAATGACTTTCCAATTGGACTTGGTGTATTCAGTACCAAAGGCGACATAACTGGTTTTCATCATTTTAAAAGCTTTGATTTGGTCTATTCCATTTATTATGAATATCGAAATAGTACCTCAGACAGATTAAATGTTGGCGATCAAACCGGGGCATTTTTAACCTTGCAGAAACAAATCAACACCTCGTATGGAAATTTTGGACTCGAAGGCGGGGCTTATGCTTATTGGAACTTTAAAGATCGTAAAAATGGCACGCTCATACCTCATACGGATGATTATGCAACGAATTTATATGTAGGCGGCTATTACAATTATCTGAAAAATTTCTACATCCGGTTCGGGTTGCCATATACCATCTATCAAAACAAAAGCTGGCTGACCAAATATGAAGTTTTATTACAGCTTGATTATCATTTTGTTCTAAACAGAAAAAAATAAAAACACACACTCATGAAAACAAAATTAATTGTGATGGCTTCACTATCGTTGATAGGATCAATCTTTTCATCCTGTATAAATTCCGTGAATAAAGAATCGGCACAACCACAATTCATGGGATACATTGAAAATACACAAGTCAATGTAACCGGACGTATGCCGGGGAAAATAATGGATATATTTGTTGATGAGGGAGATACAGTCAAACAAGGCGAAAATATAGCCCGGCTCGATGCAAGGGAAATAGAGGCAAATATGGCAGCCATGCAATCGCAGCTTAGAAATATCAGTTTGAATAAAAACCGCCTCGATCATTTGTTTCAGGCTGGTGCAGTCCCTAAACAGAAAGTCGATGAAATTGAGACTGCCTTTGAGGTCCTTAGTAGCAATATCCTAGCACTTAAAATCAAGGTGGAGGATATGTATGTTACGGCACCTATCGATGGAATTATAAATGTAAGGTTACTGGAAATAGGGCAAATGTTGAGTCCAGGAATGCCTGTTGTAGTAATAACAGACCCTGTAGGCTCATGGGCAAGGTTTAGTATTCCTGAAAAATATATTAACCAAATTAATTTAGGACAACAGTTTGTTCTTGAGGGAAATGTTCCAGGACTTACCTATGCAGCTAAGGTGGTACAAATACTGCCTATGGCAGAATTTGCTACCCGTACCCCAACCATGCTAAGAGACGAACGTGATGTGAGAACCTTCGATTTAAAGTTAAAACTGATAGATGCCCCAGGGCGAGCTTCCATAAATTTGTGTAAGCCTGGAATGTATGTTTATCTAACCCTAAAAGGATTATCCACGATAGCTGTCAATTCTGCTAAAAACTAGAAGTCATGAAAATGCTTAAGTTGATATTTACTATACTTATCCGGATTGTTATGGTTTCCGCTGTTTTAGTGCTTATTTTCAGCATGATGGCAGGAATGTATTACAAGAGTGCTCCTCGCGGCATCCGGACTGCTATTGTTGACGAAGACCACTCCCCTTTAAGCCGTTCCATTTTGTACAATATCCGGTCTTCCAATTATTACCAGGTAGTGGCACAACCGTTGGATTATCAATCCCTACAGAAAATGATTGATCGAGATGAAATAGATCTGGGGGTCTTGATTCCGCATGATGCGTACCGTGACATTCAAAATAATATGGAAGTGAGGATATTGGCAGCTTTGAATGGGACGGCAAATCCATCGATACCGGGGACTTCCCTTTCTAAACTTAGCCAAATAATTATGACACTGAATAACCAACTTGCCATGCACGTCCGGATTGAAGATCTGGGAAGTATAGCGAATATGCGTCATTCCAAAGGACCTTTGCTTAGTGTATCGGAAAGAGTCTATTATTCGCCATCTCTGACAATGGAGGCTTCAGTACTACCGGCCTTCATGGGCCTGGCTATGCAAACCATTTCCATGCTGACTATCCTTTTTGCTTTATTAGTCAGTCTGAAAAAATGGAAACAGAAGCTTCCCTTTGTGAAAGAGGCAAGGCAAATGCCGGTAAAAGAGCTTATAAAGCCGGCCATTGTTTCACTCTTTATTGCAGGCAGTGCAATTTCTGTTGCATTCTTTACCACGATGTCTTTATTTGACGTTCCTTTCATCCAACATGAAATATGGAATGTAGTGGCGGTCATTTTCCTTTTCGTTCTAGCCATGGAAAGCATTTCGTACTTTCTTGTGCTAAACATTAATAACAGCGCTGTACTGGCAGCCATCATCACACTTATCGTCCTGCCAGCTTTCATGTATTCGGGTTATATGGTTCCATTTGAACAAATGGCCGATTTACCAAGCAGGATTGGAGGATGGTTTCCTTTAAGATATTATTTAAAAGCGCTTTATCTGGTATTTAATCATCATCAATCATTATCAGTTACTCAACCTTATCTAACCATACTCTGGAAATTTTCCGGATTGTTCTTCTTTTTGGCATTTGTTTCAATCATCATAGGCCAAATGGAAAGAAAGCACTACCTAAAAAAAGCAGTAACCGAGAATACTAAAATAAACGAACAGGAGATCCGATCATGAAAAAAGTAATTTTCTTCTATTTTCTACTATCATTCCTTTCTGGTAATTCATCCACGTTCGCCCAACGGGAGCTTACGCTTGAAGATGCTATTCACCTTGCCCTGCAAAATAATCCTGCCATAAAGATTAATCGCAGCCAAATCAAGGAGGCAGAGGCAAAATACACTCAGGCACACTCCTCTTTCCTTCCTCAGGCAGTGGTGCTTGCAAAATATTTTTACACCAACAACACCATGGGATTGTTTGCACTGGAAGGATCCAGTGTGCCGGTAATGAACAATGGGATTCCAACGGGCGATGATATCATCATGCATTCCAAGGCTCCTTTTCCCATTCTCGATAGGGACGTTTTAACAATGGATTTGAATGTTGTATATCCTTTGTACACGGGCGGGAAAAGGAAAAATGCAGTCGAAAGCACTAAAGCTCTGAATGACGCATATCAGAATGAACTTAAAGATACGGAAGGTTTTTTAAGTCTAAATGTAAAAACTGTTTATTACAACGTGCTTTTCATCAATGAAATGCTGAATGTATATAAAGAAACGTTAAATCAACTTCAGGAACACTATTCCATCGCTGTAAAAGCATACGCTGAAGGCGTCCGGTCAGAATTTGATGTGCTTATGTTTAAAACGAAAATAAAAGAGTACAATAGTCAATACATAGACTTCCAAGGTAAAAAAGAAATTGCGCTCTCCACGCTAAAATCATTGCTAAACATATCAGATACGGATACTATAATCTGTAAGGGTACTGTGGACAGCCATACGGAGCAATATTATCTTTCTACGGAACAAATGGTTGATTCGATAAATGCGGTAAATAATAAATTACGCTCCTTAAAAGCAATGAAGAAGGTTCTGGGATTCAAAGAAAGAATTGATGCCGCAGATAATCTACCGAACTTATTTGCTTTTGGCAACTATCATATATATCATGGAATAGATACACCACCATTTGATGTAGCTTGGCGTCAGGGATATGCGATGGGAATTGGCTTAAAGATCAATCTGTTTGATGGTAATTTAACGAAAGGTAAAGTTCAGGAAGCTAAAGCAGGAGTTGAAAAAATGGCTGGATACGAGGAGAGTTATAAACTTCAAATCAGAAATAAGTACGTCAATTCTGTTGAACATATTTCTTCACTGGAATCACAAAAAGAATCCGGATTAAGCAATCTGGATATCGCAAAAAAGGCATACGAAATTGCCAATGTAGGATACATAAACGGGGTAATTACTACGATTGAACTGAATGATGCACAAGTAAATATCAATAAAATAAGGGCTCAATTATTGGGCATAGAAAAAGACTTTCTTCTTGAACAGGCTAATCTTCAATATTTAAGGGGAGAGTAATTTGTGGATTACGTAACTTTTCCACCTTACAATGATGACCGAGTTATTGGGAGACTCAAGGCAGGACGAACGAAGGATACATCAGTCTCATTGGCGTTTCGATACTAGTTAATCAATTAATAAATAGTCTGTTGTGAAATATAACTGGACGTTCTCGAGCCCCTTTTCCGGCACCGAAGCCCCATCTTACCCGAGAATAGGTAGGGCGAGAAATTTAAACTAGTATTAGAAATTGAGGCCTGTTCATTATTTCACAGGTATATAATTCCAACCTTTATCTTTGTGTCAGTCTGCACATTAATAAATGCTTTACTAAATGAAGGCCTGTTTGAAAAGCCAATGGATTTATAATTGGAAAACCCTATTCCCTCCTTGGGCATGATCAATCCCTTTTTAATTTTGCCATCGTTATTTTCGTCATGGAGAATATTTACCGCATATTTCCCTGCCGGAAGGTTTTCGAATGTTACAGAAGATGCTCCGTTAACGATTTTGCCAGTAAGTTTCTTGAAATACTTCTTGTAATGTTCGTCGGGAAATGCATCCTCCCTGTTGTACAATGCGAAAAGAACGGTGCCTTCGGAATTGCGTAAATCCGCTACTTCAACTGTTAATGAGAAGGATTCCTGCTTTTGACTGCTATATGATGACAGTAGGACGACAAGCACAAACGATATTAAAATTATGATTGTTTTTTTCATTTTATTTCTCCTTTCTTTTAGCGATTTTTTCTTTGATCGTATCCACGACATAGTAAACCATCGGGACTAAGTAAACTGTTAAAATCATTGAGGATAGCAATCCACCAATAATTACCCAAGCCAAACCGTTTTTCCATTCACTGGCAGTACCTTTAGCTAATGCAATAGGTAACATTCCGATTGCCATTGCCAGGGTTGTCATTAAGATTGGGCGCATACGTTCTTTACCTGCAATAATTAAGGCCTCCTTGAAATGTTTCCCCTGAGCCTTTAGTTGATTGGTGAAATCGACAATCAAAATGGCGTTTTTTGTTACCAATCCCATGAGCATGATTAATCCGAGTTGTGCAAACAATGTTAAATGGTTTAACGATAAATTTAAGGCCAGGAAGGCTCCGATTGCAGCCATCGGAATAGCGAATAGAGCTACAAAAGGATAAATATAACTGTCATAAAGGGCTATCATAATCAGGTAAATCAGTATAAATGAGATAAGGAGAACTGAGCCTAAGGCCCCAAAACTTTCATTTTGTGTCTTGATATCTGCTCCCCAGGTTAATTTTACTCCTTCGGGCAATGGCTGAGTTTTCAGAAAACCAATTGCTTCATCAGCCAGGGTGCCTGATGGTCGGCCAAATGATTCGGAAGTCAGGGTTACCGAAGGCTGCCTGTCTAATCTTTCGAGCAAAGAAGGCGAATTGTCCTGCCTCACATCAGCAAATTGAGAAACTTCAACAGGTTGGTTCATGGGGTTAACAATAGATAGCCGCTGTACGTCTTCATAATTTTTGCGGTCAAAGTTATCCAGCCAAATCCTGACCGGATATTCAGTCCCAGCTTCGGTTAAGGAAGCATCCTCGTTGCCGGTGAAGGCTGTTCTTAAATTTAACCCAACATAAGCGGTGGTTAGTCCTAACCGCTGCATTTTGTCTTTATCGGGTATGACCTTATATTCTGGACTTCCGGCTTTCACCGAAAGTTGTACATTATCGGCACCTGGTATTTTTTCAAGAGCCGCTTTCAAATTTTCACCCGTTTTCATGACCAAATCAAGGTTATTTCCGCTCAAGGTGATTTTGATAGGTGCCTGTTTTGGCAATAAGCCCAAAACCGCCATTGAAAAATTCACACCCGGGAACTGCCTTTTCAGTTCTTCCCGGAGCGATTTCATATAAGCTTCCGTCTTAATATTTCTTTCCTTTTCCGGCTTTAACTGAATGGTAAATTCAGATAAATTGGCAGAGCCAACACCTAAGCTTCCGATTCCGGTGCTTGGTCCGGCGATGTTGCTAAAGAGGGTCGCTAGTTCAGGTTGTTGAAGAATGAAATTTTCCACTTTATGCGTTCTGATATTATTCTCCTGAACCGTGGTTGTCTTGTCATACTCCAGATTCAAACGGAATTTGCCTTGGTCGCCCGTTGACATCATCTCTTTGCCTATTATGCCTTGCTTCATCATCACTCCCGTCATTATCAGAAGAAATAGCACAAATCCTGTGAAAAAGAGTTTATGGCTGAGAACCCACTCTAGTTGGTGACCGTACCAATTGATGAACGTTTTCAATTGGTCTTCAAACCATAGCAAAAAACGGTTAATGAAGTTAGTCGGTTGTAAATCTTCCTTTTTCCCAATTCGCGAAGCCAGCCAGGGAACTAAAGTAAATCCGACTAATAAACTTGTAAGTGTAGAGGTAATTACAACGATTGAAAACTGCTTAAGCATATCGGCCACAAATACTTGCAAAAACAGGATAGGTAGGAATACAACCACGTCAACCAGGGTAATTGAGATTGCAGAAAACCCAATTTCCATTCGGCCATCCATCGCTGCGATATGTTTTTCCTTGCCCATATCCAGATGTCGTTGAATATTCTCCAGCACCACAATGGCATCATCAACCAGAATCCCAATAATTAATGACATGGCAAGCAGCGTCATCAAGTTTAAGGTAAATCCCAAAAGCCACATCACGGCAAATGCAGTAATCAAGGAAGTAGGAATGGCAATTAAGACGATCAATGAGTTACGATAACTCCTTAAAAATAAAAACATTACTAACGAAACGAGAATGACGGCTAAAATCAGGTCATCAACCACAGAGTTTACAGCTGCAATAGTCATTTCGGTTGAGTCATCAGCCACTTTAAGTTTTACTCCGAAATTTGAATTTGCCTTTTCGATTTGGGTAAGTTTCGCATGTACTAATTTTGAAACTTCCACGGCATTGGCATCTCCTTGTTTTTTTAACAAAAGGCCGATCCCGTTCACCCCATTGAAGCGACTCACAGAACTTATTTCCTTCACACCGTCGATAACAATAGCAATATCTTTTACATAAACCGGCATTCCGGGGGCAGGCATGGCAACCTGTACATTCATAATATCGGTTACTGTTGAAAATTTACCGATTAATCGAACGGAATTACTTTCTTTATCTGTCTGTGCTTTTCCGGCAGGCAAATCAATTCCCGAGCGGTTAATGGCCTCCACCACTTGATAAAGGGATATTTTGTAGAGTTTTAGTTTATCTTGGTTGGCCTTTACCTGAATCTCCCGCTGTTCGCCGCCAAGGAGGGTAATTTCGGCTACCCCTTTCAATTGCTGGATTTGCGGCAGATAATTGTCTTGCATTTTTTGATAGAATTCTGTCGCAGGCAGATTACTTGTTGCACTGATCGAAATAATTGGCAAATCGTTTGGAGAAATCTTGCTCATCACCGGACTCAAAATATCGGCAGGAAGATCTTTACGAATGTTATCGATATATCGCTGTGCATCTTGCATGGCAATGTTTAAATCGGTACCATATTTCAGGTTTGCAATAATAACCGAGGCATTAGGCATTGATTTTGTCTCCAGATAATCCACTCCTTCGAGATTCGACAAGGCATCCTCTATTTTTCTGGAAACAGAGGTTTCTACTTCGCCAGGCTCTGCGCCCGGGTACATCGTTTTTATTACGACTACCGGTTGGTTAAAATCGGGCAACAATTCATACCCCAGGTTTTTAAACCCGATAATCCCCAACAAGGTGAACACGCTGAAAAGAACGATGATCAGCGAAGTGCGATTGATTGATATTTTTGTAATGTTCATTTTGAATCAATTAGTAAATATAACATTTGCACCGTCATACAGGTTAATAAATCCATTGGTAATAACGACATCGCCTTCGGCTAAACCACTTGATACCAATATTTTATTTTGAAATCTGGTTGAAATGGTGACATTCTGAAGAAACGCCTTTCCGTTTTTTATCGTGTAAACCTGAGGCTGGATATTTGTTCCAACAATGGAGGATGCCGGAATAATAATTTGTTCTCCACCTTGATCGTTTTTCATTGGCACTTTACCAAACATGCCCGATTTAATTTGTAAATCAGCTGTGTTTTTTACTGAAAACTGAATGGGAAAACTGTTACCCATATTGGCCTTACTACCTGTCATAATCACTACTCCCGACAGTATTGTTTCAGGATACACATCAGCAGTAAGCGAATATATTTGATTGATTTTGAAATGACTAAGTTCATTCTCAGGAACATTTACGGTAAATCTCAGGATTGAAATGTCCGTTATTTGCAACAATGGAATACCTGGTGCTGCGAAAGCGCCTTCATCTGAAAATTTGGCAGTAAGAATTCCGCTGAAAGGTGCAGTGATTGTTGTTTTATTAATTTGCTCCAACAAAGTAGCTCTTTGCACTTTAGCCGAATTTAAACCCAACACGGCCTTTTCCAATTGAACACCTTGGATTGCATCGGCATTGGCAAGTACAGTATATCGTTTTACATCAGCTTCCAAACCTTCAACTTGAATTTCAACAGTTTGCAATTGTAGTTTCAGGAGAGAGTTATCTAGTTGAACCAATGCCTGACCTTTCCTGACAACACTTCCGACATCTACCAGTACCGAATTTATTTTCCCCTGAATGTCGGCGCTGATTTTTGATTCCTTATTGGGTTCAAAAGTCCCTGGGTAAGAAATATCGATGTTAACGCTTTCAAGCTTTAAAGTGATGGCTTGCACGTTAATAGGCTGCTCTTTATTGAAATGATAGACTCTGTTCTGGGTGGTTTCTTTATTGATTTTCAGGCGAATTATCACAACTGCAACTAAGGCCAGTGCAAAAACGATGTAAATTATTTTTTTCATGTCTTTCAATTTTTTACTGTAATTAAGTTCCCTGTTACGCGTTTATACTCCAATTCTGCTTTGCGAAGATTTATTAATGCAACAATATAATTCTGCTGTGCTTCGCGAAGAGTATTATCTGCCAGTAGCAAATCGGTTATATTGGCCATACCTTGCTTGTTCTGTAGGACGGTATTGTCGTAAATTTTTTTAGCTAATTCGATTTGTACCTGCACAGTAGCAATATTCTTGTTTGCAAGTGCGTATTGCATTTCAGCATTAATCAGGTCAAGTTTCGTTTTTTCAGTTATCAATTCTTTCTGAATATTTGTTTTATCAATTTCTATCTTTTTCTGCACGATTTTGTGTCTGGTAATCATCCCGTTAAACAGAGGAAGAGATAGTTGTGCACCTACATATCCTACCGGATGAAAATTGAAAAAACTGTTGCTGCCAGTCGTTCCAAATCCATTTGTACCATACACTCCATAAGCTCCCAATGATGGTAATCTTGAATTTTTCAGGCCACTTAACTCGGAATTATTAAGCACTATTTTCTTTTCGATAAGCAGAACATCCGTAGTAATCTGAGACTGGAAATATGTTTCAATTGCTGATTTCTCACTCATAGGAATTTCGATGAAGTCTGAAATTGGTTTTCCCATAAGGAATTTAAGTGCATTTAGCACTTGCTGTTGTTGAGAAAGCGCTGTATTTCTTTGATTGGTTAACTGATCCAATTGTAATTTTAATCTATCCACATCTGTTCCTTTAGCAACCTGCTCTTGGTGTAATAGTGTCGTGGTTCGTACAAGTTTATTGGTGTTTATGATATTACTATCTAAAAAGGCCAGTTGATTTAGAAGAATTTGTACATTGTAATAGGCATTCGAAACATCTATCACAACATCTTCATCGGTTTTAGTTTTTTGGATTTCCGAAAGCTCATTAGCCACTTTGGTGGTTTTAATAGCGCTGAACGCATTTGGATTATACAATGGCATTGTTAACTGCAAATTAGCATTCAGGCTTTGCGGTACGCCAAATTGAACCTCTTTATAGGTGCCTTCAGGTCCACCGAAGGCTGCTGCAGGCATTAACTGGTAAGGTAGATTGGTGTAATAGCGATAGTCGGCCATTCCGTTCAACTTTGGAATCAGGTTGGCTCTTATCTCTTTGCTCTTTTCAGTGGCAAGATTAATGTCCTGTTGTGATAACCTGATCGTACGGTTATTTTGCAAAGCAGAGTCAATACATTGCTTCAGTGTTAAAGTCTGAGCTTGTGTTATAAAACCTGTAAACAGGATAATCCCGAATAGCAGAATTTTCAGTAAATTAGGCCTTGATGGTTTCTCCCTTGATGTATTCATTTTTCTTTTCGTTTAATTTGCATTTATCCAGTGTTCCAGAGTATCTATTAAGAGTGAACATTCACTAACTAACATAAAATAAAAAAAATCAACTATTATTTGGAGCATTCTGGCTATTTCGTTTCCGATGTTTGTTTATTGTATAATTGGCAAGTATTGCAAAACCCAATGTAATGGCAATTCTGAAAATCATGGCGCCAATAGTTTTGGTTTCGTAGATTCCACCATTACTGACGTGAATAATAAAACCGGCAAACGCGGCAATAAGAAGAGCGGAGGTCATCTTTAAAAGTTTGGATGTCCATTTTCTATTTCGTACAAATCCATAGGCTGAAAAAAGATAAAATATGCTGCTTATGAAATTTGCCCAAACCACGATCGGTACATAATTACCTTGCTTTGCCCTGATTCCAAACAAGTCAAAGATCAAAGAGGAGCTAAGGAAGAAGGTGATAAATCCAAAAGCAGCCAAAATAGTTGCCAGTAAATAGGGAATCATTTTTTTCACATCCAATTATTTTTTAATGAGTGTCAATATTGATTGTACCATGTTTTCGCCATTCCTTCTAATGTCGAACTGAAAATTGGCAATTCGCCATTTATACATCAGAAGTCTGAAAGTTCCCATCACGATCGACATCAATTCTTCTGTAGTAATTGAATTGGTAAAAATCTCTTTCTGCTGTCCTTCCATTAGTATGGGCATCAGATGTTTCATCTTCACAGCCATCAATTTATTGATGATTTCATTGATTCGCTGGCTTTCTTCCATCAATCCGTCAGAAAACACGGCGACTACAAAATGTGGATTATCGTTGAAAAAATTGAACTGGCTTTGAAAAATGGCATTAAACTTTTTTTCAGGATCATCATTAACCAAAACAGCATTCTGCAACCGTTGATCAATGATTCCGGCTATGTAATCGAGCATGGCAATAATGATTTCCTCT
>JBBQJE010000061.1:0-15186 GCA_038325635.1 Bacteroidales bacterium | reverse complement strand
CTTCAACAGAGCCGTCAATGCGGTCGATTGCACCCGAAAAAACCCAGGGATGAAATCGTTCCATCGATTCTTCCTTGCCTTTTTTTAAGACGACTTTAGCCAAAGGTTGCATAAAATTATTTTTCGGTTAAACCAATATAGATGAGATAAGCAATCCAAGCATCTGTTGCAGCATAGATCTGCTGTTGCTCCGTTAAAATGGGTGCCTCCCAGTTGGTCAGCCTTTGAGATTTGGAGATCCGTACGTTACAAACGATGGCAGCCAACTTCTTAAGACTGAAATTTTCGATACCATACAGTTTGACCATTTCTTGAAGTTCTACAAATCCACCGGGTTTAAAAGCAGAAATTCGTTGCAAAATTTTAATATCATCGCGAATGGCTGCACCAATTTTTAATATAGAAGGAGACGCGAGTACTTTAATGAGTCCTGGAGATAATCCAATCAAATTTGTTCTGATCAAAAATGCTTCATCGGCGGTAGAAAGCTGTAAAAGTGCTACCTGATGATTTTGTCCTTTTTTGAAAGTTGGACGTGTCTCTGTATCAAAACCCAAAATTGGTTGCTTTTTCAAATAATTCACTGCATCAGTGAGTTGCTCTACTTTTTCAATCAGATGAATCTTCCCCTCAAAAAAGGAAAGAGGAAGCTCTGATAATTCTTCGTCTGAAATGGTTTTCTTAAACTCTTTTATAAATTCGCTCATTGCTAATGTTCAGCTTTTTTTCTCAGCTTTTTTCTTTCTCTTCCAATACCTTGATGATTTTCTTTAATCTACTAATTTCAAAGCCGCTCAAGAGTATATTTGATATAATACCAATATCGAGAATCAAATTCCCATTCGGATAATGCTGGAGGTTGAAAAATGCTCCAATCAAAATCAAAAATGTCGAAATACCTATAAGGACATTCATTAATTTATCCAGTTGCTTCTTATTCATAATTTTCGATCTGTTAATTATCCAATACTTGCATTACCGTAAACCAACTGATGCACAGCCCTCAAGCCATTTACCAATTTTTGTCCCCAGTATTGTTCAAAATTGTTTTTACACTCCCACAAGGAAGCTCTCATCACATCAACGGTACCTATGCGATAGGACAAAATGAAGTCTTTTAAATCCTGGTAGATATCGGCTACATTTTCGGAGATATTTGCTTCAACATTTGCTTCCCCCAGCGGCATACCCGGCTCGAAAATCTCGGGATAGCTATCAAACTCACCCAACTTTGCACTCAGCTTCCGAAGGATAAAAAGATAGTCTTCTTCGGTTACAAATTTTTCGGGAGATTCTTCCGCATCCTCCTCATTTAACGCAGGAAGTAAGGCTGCTTTAAGATACAATAAGGGTAACATTTTTTGCAATTTACCAAGAAAATCCTTCCTTGAAAGATCACTTACTACTTCTGTAAATGAACAAAATTCATTGGCTACAGTGGCAAATTCAATAACATTTTTGGAGTAGACTACATCCGTAAAAAGGGAATCATCTTTTGATCTTTGTTCCATGCTAACAATAACAACTTCAATGGTACAAAGGTAATCAAACTTCGATGAGTCAGTGCAGTTAAATGAAAAGTGAAAAGTGAAAAGCGAAAAAAAATTGGAAAGTCGAACGTGAAAAGTGAAAAGCGCTTAGATGCTATTGTTTTTTCAATACGAGCCTATTCGTTGAGTTCAATTCGAGGGTGCCCTGATCCAATAACCATCTGGCAACTTTCAGTGTCTTTTTCTCATCATCCTCGCATTGTATCACAATATCCCTGATTTCCATTGGTTCTGAAAGCAGCATTCGAGTGATTTTCTCGGAAATAAGACGAAACTCGCTATTTGAAATTCCCGACTGATGCTCTCCTTTGCAAACATCACACTGTCCGCAGGGCTTTGATCCGTGTTCGCCAAAATAGGCTAATAACTGTTCACTACGGCATCGATCTTCGGTACGCGCATAGTTGATCACTGCATCCACCCTGTTTTGATAGGCTACTTTTCTATCGCTGTAGTTTGCGGGCGAGATTCTGATCCTGCTCTTATCGATCCGCTCTATTAAAAATTGAATCACCGGAGCTTCTCTTTTCGGAATATAATGAATAATCTTTTGTTGAGATAGGAATTTAAGATTTTGATAAAGCTCATCCGAGGACATATTTAATCTCCTGGCTAACAGCGCCTCATCAATTCGAACATAATCATTAAATAAACCAGTATAAGATCGCAGAAGCATACCGATAAGTTGATCCTGGGATTTCCTGCCCGTCTCGATCCGATAAAGTTCATCTCTTTTGGCCAAAAAATAGAGTCGGGAAGAGCTATCCGGATCATCGGTATACTCCAAAAAACCTTGACGTTCCATCAATTTCAGACTATGGTAAACAGTTGTAAAAGGAAAATTGAACTTTCGGGCAAAATCCTCCGGCTGAAACGTGTAAAAACCGTTCTTTCCTGTTCCGACAGCAATCTGCAGGTAGTCGCACAAAGCCTGGTAAACGGACTGAATGCGTTCAATCTCAGGAAAAGCATCGGTAACCATCTTGTGCAATCTGCGTTTGTCGGTTCCGTTGTAAATCATCAGTGCCACCGACCGTCCTCCATCACGACCAGCCCTGCCTGCTTCCTGGAAATAGGCCTCCAGCGAATCCGGCAAATCGAGGTGCAGCACAAAGCGCACATCCGGTTTGTCAATGCCCATCCCAAAAGCATTGGTTGCTACCATAACCCTGGAAGCACCCTTCATCCAATTATTTTGCTTCTCTTTGCGCAAAACCTGATCTAATCCGGCATGGTAGAAATCGGCAGAAACCTCCTTCGTGCGCAAAAGTTCAGCAATCTCCCTGCATTTTTTTCGGCTTCTCACATAGATGATACCCGAGCCCTTCGATTTGGAAACTGTTTCCAGCAAATAACCCAATTTATCCTCCTTTTGACGGACGAGATAGATCACATTGTTGCGAACAAAGCTCTTTTTTAGCAGATTCTTCCGGGGGAAAAGCAGTTTGTCTTGAACATCATCGACTACTTCATTGGTGGCAGTTGCCGTCAAAGCAAGGACAGGTACTTTTGGGAAATGTTTGCGAATATCGGCAATCTGCAGATAAGAAGGACGGAAATCATATCCCCATTGGGAAATGCAATGTGCTTCATCGACCGCGATCAGATTAAGCTTAAACCGCAAAAGAAATTCCTGAAATTTATCAGACAAAAGCCTTTCAGGCGAAATGTAGAGAAATTTATAATCACCATAAACGGCATTATTGCAGGCAATTTCGATCTCCCGCGACGTCATTCCTGAATAAATCGAAAGAGCTTTGATTCCTTTTGCCCGTAAATTTTCAACCTGATCATTCATTAGCGCTATCAGCGGAGTAACCACGAGGCACATGCCTTCCGTCGAAAGGGAGAAAACCTGAAAAGTAATGGATTTCCCTCCGCCCGTCGGCATTAGTCCAAGAGTGTCATTTCCTGCAGCCACCGAATGAATTATATCCTCCTGCAAGGGTCTGAACTGGTCAAACCCCCAATGTTTTAACAATATTTCACGGTACATATCCATCGTTAACCAAACATATTCATTTTTTCGCTCATTTTTCTTAATTTTGCGCAACAAAAGTCTCACCAAATTTTACACCCATGTCATTTATTTCAGATAAAGTGTTAATCGAAGGTTTAACCTTCGATGATGTGCTTTTAATACCCGATTATTCGGAGGTTCTACCCCGGGACGTAAACATCTCATCGCAGTTTTCGCGGAATATACGACTCAATGCACCGATCGTTTCTGCAGCCATGGATACAGTAACAGAATCGAAGATGGCCATTGCCATTGCCAGAGAAGGCGGTATCGGAGTTATCCATAAAAATATGACAATCGAGCAACAGGCGAAGCAGGTTAACATTGTCAAAAGGGCTGAGAACGGGATGATCTTCGACCCTATCACCATTTCCAAAGATAAAATGGTGGGTGACGTGCTCAAGCTTATGGAGACCTATAAAATTGGCGGCATTCCGGTTATCGATGCAGATCGTCGTCTGGTTGGTATTGTTACCAACAGGGATCTTCGCTTCGAGCGCAATCTCAACCGTCCGATTTCGGAGGTGATGACCACACAAAATCTAGTCACAACAGATATTTCTACCAATTTAGAAAAAGCTGCCTCGATTCTTCAAAACTATAAAATCGAGAAACTTCCGGTAGTTGACAAAAATTTTAAGCTAATCGGACTGATTACTTACAAAGATATTACTCAGGTTAAAGATAAACCCTATTCCTGCAAGGATGAAAAAGGCCGATTGAGGGTAGCCGCTGCCGTTGGAGTTACTTCCGACACCATGGAACGAATCGAGGAACTGGTCAAAGCTGCTGTTGATGCCATCATCATCGATACGGCTCATGGCCATTCAAAAGGCGTTCTGGAAATGTTGAAAAAAGCCAAATACAAATTTCCCGAGAAAGATTTTATTGTTGGCAATATCGCTACCGCGGAAGCCGCTTCGGAGTTGGTTTTCGCTGGTGCTGATGCAGTGAAGGTTGGCATCGGCCCGGGGTCTATCTGCACTACTCGTGTTGTGGCTGGTGTTGGAATTCCACAACTCTCGGCTATCTATAATGTTGCAAAAGCACTGAAAAATAGCGGTGTACCGGTTATTGCTGACGGAGGATTGCGTTATTCGGGCGATATTGTTAAAGCATTGGCTGCAGGTGCCCACAGCGTAATGGCAGGCTCATTGTTCGCAGGAGTGGAAGAATCACCTGGCGAAACCATCATTTTTCAGGGAAGAAAATACAAGTCTTACCGTGGAATGGGCTCCATCGAAGCAATGGAAACAGGTTCAAAAGACCGCTATTTCCAGGATGCCGAAGATGATATTAAAAAATTAGTGCCGGAGGGAATTGTGGCTCGTGTTGCCTACAAAGGTTCGCTCAATGAAGTTCTATACCAGTTGGTAGGAGGCTTGCGTGCCGGCATGGGGTATTGCGGTGCGGCAACGATTGATAAACTGCACGAAACAAAATTTTGCAGAATCACGAATGCCGGCGTGACCGAAAGTCATCCGCATGATGTGACTATTACCAAAGAATCGCCTAATTATAGTCGCGAATAACTTCGATTAATGAGCCTTCCCGGTTAGGTTCCTCTGTTTAGCTATGCAAGAAAAAGTTCATTTTCGTCATCATGACTACACCCACTTGTTTGTTCTGTTATTGGCACTCCTCGCTTTTAACGGATGTAGCTATTTTAGTTACAAAACAGCAGATGATGCTGTTGCCGAAGTGGATGACAAAATCTACTTATTGAAAGATTTAAAGTCTCAACTACCTGCCGGGATGACCAAAACGGATAGTTTAGCTCGTGTCAACGATATTCTCACCCGTTGGATAAAAAAGGAATTATTGCTAAAGATGGCCGAAGAGAATCTGGACGAAAGTCAGAGGGATCTCTCCAAAGAATTGGAGGAATATAGAAATTCTCTTTTGATTCACCGTTATCAGCAACAATTACTTAATCAGAAATTGGACACCGTGATCACTGAAACGGATATACGTACCTATTATGATAACCATCCTGAGAATTTTACGCTCGACTACAACATTGTCAAAGCAGTTTATGTGGAAATTCCTAAAAACATCCCCAAATCTGATCAGATAAAAAAATGGATGTCGGAGAATAGCACGCGTTCAATGAGCGACTTGGAGAGTTTTAGTTTCCAGTATGCGTCAAAATACGATCATTTCAACAACGATTGGATCGATTTCAACAACATATTAGCCCGTATTCCAGGCGAGAAAGACGATCCTGAACATTTGCTAAGAAGTTCTAAATTTCATCAATTCAGCAACTTAGACAATAATTACTTCCTATTAATAAACGATTATATCCTTGTCGGCGAAAAAGCCCCGTTTGATTTCGTCAAGGATCGAATAGAAAGTTTAATTTTGAACAGTCGGAAAATGGAATTTCTTCAGGACCTTGAAAAAAATATTTACGAAAAAGGGAAACGGGAGAACCGTTTTACTATCAAAGAATTAAAATAAGTAAAATAGAATATGTCAAGATACATGGTTAAAAGTTTTTTAGTATCAGGATTAATCCTTGGATTTTTCTTTGTTGCAACTGCCCAGGACAAAGTGATCGATCAGATTGTGGCAATCGTTGGGAGTAATCCGATCCTGAAATCAGATATTGAATCGCAGGCTATTGAAATGCAGGCTCAGGGACAAACCACACAGGGAGATATGAAGTGTGAAATTCTGGAGCGACTTCTTGAACAAAAGCTGTTGCTTGCAGAAGCCGAGCTGGATACCAATATCGTGGTAACAGACAATCAGATTAACCAAAATATGGACCGCCGGATGAAATATTTCGTCGAAAATATTGGATCTGAGCAGGAGGTTGAGAAATATTTTAAAAAATCCATCAACCAGTTAAAGTCGGAGATGAGTGAGATGATCAAGGAGCAATTGAAGACTGAACAAATGCAGTCTACCATAACAAAAAATGTAACCTCCACACCTTCTGAGGTTCGCACCTATTTTAGACAATTGCCCAAAGACAAAATTCCGCAAATCGGTTCTCAGTTAGAATATGCTCAGATCACAGTCCTACCCGTCATTACCGAACAGGAAGACATGGATGTTAAGAGCAGATTACGGGAATTTAAACGCAGAGTTGAGAATGGTGAAAATTTTTCCACCCTGGCAGTTTTGTATTCTGAAGATCCGGGTTCAGCGCGAAATGGTGGTGAAATGGATTATGTAGGACGTGCGATGCTTGATCCGGCCTTTGCTACAGAGGCTTTTAACCTTAAGGTAGGTGCAGTATCCAAAGTTGTAAGGAGTGAATTTGGCTACCACATAATTCAGTTAATCGATCGCAAAGGAGAGAAAATTAAATGTCGCCATATTCTTATCCGCCCCAAAATAGACCCAAAAGAGTTGGATAAAGCGAAAGGAAGGATCGATAGTTTAGTATCTTTTGTTCAGAAAAAAACAATGACCTGGGAGCAGGCTGCTTATATGTACTCTTCCGACAAAAGTACCAGAAACAATGGTGGACTTGTGACTTCGCAAAAAAATGGATCTTCTAAATTTTTGATGGATGAGCTTGATCCTGATGTCAGTAAATTCATTACCGGCCTGAAGGTTGGTGAAATTGCAGAGCCCTTTCTTGGCATGGATGACAAACAACGGCAAGTATATAAAGTCATAAAGCTCCTTTCAAAATCGAATGCGCATCCTGCCAACCTTCAGGAGGATTACCAGCATCTAAGTGAGATCTATCTTGAAAAGAAAAAAGAAGATACGTACCGCGCCTGGATTGCCAAACAACAGGCAAAGACGTACATCCACATTGATGATCTATATGGAAATTGCAACTTCAAATTAAAATCCTGGAAGAAGTAATTTGGAAATATGAGGATCCCCAAGACAGGATATAGCCTATTAATTTTGCTGTTTTTAATCGTTGCATTTCATTTAGTGTCAGGCTCCTTGCCTCAAACAGACGCCAAAAAGAAAAAGATTGAAATGCTCAACGCAGAAGTTTACACGTACGACCGGAAGATCATAGCGAATGCCGATCGGATGATCGGTAATGTGATCTTAAGTCACAATAATGTTCTTTTGTATTGCGATAGCGCCTATTTATTCAAAGACAGCAATAAAGTAGATGCCTTCGGGCATGTTCATATCGTTCAAGGGGATAGCCTAAATCTTTACGGTGACAAAATCAAATACGAGGGAAACACTAAAATTGCAAGTGTCTTTGGGAATGTTAAACTCGTCAACAAAACCATTACCCTCACAACAGATCAACTTGTATTCGATCTTAGAACCAATATTGGCAACTATCATACTTGGGGAAAAATCGTCGATACGGCGAATGTTTTGGTAAGCAAAATTGGTCGTTATTACTCAAATGAGGATTTGTGCTTTTTTAAAGACTCCGTCAAAGTGACTAATAAGGATTTTATCCTGACCGCTGACACCCTGAAATACAACACAAAAACAAAAAGAGTTTTCCTGGTTGGCCCCACTCATATCGTTGGATCAACGAAGCAAGGGACGCTGTATTCCGAAAAAGGATGGTATGATACCCGCACCAATATTGCGGAACTGCACAAAGCCTCCAAAATTATGGGTAAAGAACAGTCTTTGCAGGGAGATACTATATTTTATTCAAGGGATGCAGGTACCGGCAGGGCACGTAGCAGAGTGCTACTGTCTGACACAACCAACCATGTTGCAATTACAGGCCGAACAGGAGTTTACAACGAAAAAACGAAGATTGCCATCGTTACTGACTCAGCAATTTTTATGCAATATTCGCCCAAAGACACGTTGTTTTTGCATGCGGATACCTTAAAATCGATACCTGACTTGTCAAAAAGCGAGGTAATTAAAAAGATAGCCAAGCCTGAACTCGTGGCAAAAAAGACAAGTAAGATAATAGCCGACACCCTCAAATCAGTAGCAGGAAAATTGGAGAAGGGAATTAATATGCTGTTGCAGACAAATGATACGCTATTGACAAAAACGGATTTATCAAAATCGATCGGTAAAATTGATAGCACAAAACTTGTTTCTATCATCGATTCAGTATCTGCAATTGCGGATACAAGTAAGATTTTGCAAAAACTGGTCACACACACTGAGAATCCGTTGTATAAAGATTCTGTCCGGACAGAAAATGACACCTTGAATTCGAAAAAAGAAAACGACAACAAACTTTTTCTGGCTTACCATCGGGTGCGATTTTACAAAAAAGATCTGCAGGGATTATGCGATTCGCTTTCTTACCAAATGAAAGATTCAGTGATGCGACTTTTCATAGATCCTGTTCTTTGGTCGGATGTGCATCAATTGACTGCCGATAAAATTGAATATCGCCCACACAAACCAGGACCGGATATTGCCCGATTAGATAACAATAGTTTTATAATCTCCCGCGAAGATTCCATTAAGTTCAACCAGATTTCAGGAAAGTCAATGATCGGTTACATCGTAAAAAATGAGCTTAAGACCATTGAAGTGAATGGGAATGCCATCACCAATTATTACCTTAAAAACAAAGACGTTTATTCCGGAATGAATAAGCTGGAGAGCAGTAAAATAAATGTTTATCTCCTGAAGGGTAAAATTGACAGTATCTCTTTCTTTCCAAAACCGGAAGGAAAAACAATTCCGCTGAAAGATCTTACACCCGAAGAAGCTGTGCTGAATGGATTTGAATGGCGAGAGGGTGAAAAGCCTAAAAACCGTTTCGATTTATACCCGGTTGAAGGAAGACGCAAAAAAATTGCAGGTCCCGTAAAGAAACCTGCATCAGAAAAGTAGCCTGAAACTATTTTTCAATATTCGTCTTCGTTGAAAAAGAAGTCATCTTTACTAGGATAATCAGGCCAGATATCTTCGATAGACTCATATATTTCACCTTCATCTTCCATCTCCTGTAAATTCTCGATCACTTCTAGTGGGGCACCTGAACGAATCGCGAAATCTATCAATTCATCTTTTGTTGCAGGCCAGGGAGCATCTTCCAATTTTGAGGCTAATTCCAATGTCCAATACATAATATTTAATTTAGATTAACGTTCAACAGTTTTGCGATGTTACTATTTTTTTATGAGAATAGAAACATAATACGATAAAATTTATGGCAACCATTGAACTTCCTCAACTCCTTCATCTACAGCTAATTTGCGAGATAGCACAAATAAGTAGTCTGAAAGCCGATTCAGGTATTTTATCAACTCCGCTGGAATATCAACCTCTTTTGCCAGTTGACAAACTCTGCGTTCTGCTCTTCTGCATACAGTTCTTGCCAGATGACAATACGAAATTGTGTTACTCCCTCCAGGTAAAACAAAATGTTCCATTGGTGGAAGCAGATCGAGAATCCGATCCATTTCCTTTTCCAATTTTACAATATCATCCTCTTTCAAAGGTAATCTTTTGGATAGATCTGCCTTGGAGAGATCAGTTGCCAATCTGGCCCCAATCACAAAAAGATTATTCTGAATGGAAAGAAGAAGCTCTTTGGTATTAGTATCTATTGGTTGGGAAAGTATTAACCCAATCCAACTATTCAGCTCATCAACAGTCCCGTACGCTTCTAGGTGTAAATCGTATTTTTCTACCCGGGTACCTCCTATCAATCCGGAAGTTCCGTCATCCCCGGTTTTGGTATAAACTCTCATTTGATCCTATCTCATTTTTAAGTTAGCCTTTAGCCTTTTTACGTTAGTAAATCGGATTAGGATTCACATAATCGTGTTCGATAACGCCATCTTTTAACTTAATGATTCGGTAAGCATGGCGGGCAATATCTTCTTCGTGAGTTACCAGAATAATGGTATTCCCTTTGGAATGAATATCCGCAAAGAGTTTCATGATCTCTTCAGATGTTTTAGAGTCAAGGTTACCGGTTGGTTCATCCGCCAAAAGGATGGAAGGAGTATTTACCAGCGCTCTCGCAACGGCGACACGTTGACGTTGACCGCCCGAAAGTTCATTGGGCTTATGTTCCATGCGGTCTTCCAAGCCGACATTTATTAAATGACCTGTAGCAATTTCTTCGCGCCTCGTTTTGCCAATACCTGCGTACACAAGCGGAAGCATGACATTTTCGAGGGCAGAATATCTTGGTAACAGATTAAACGTCTGAAAAACAAATCCTATTTCAGTATTGCGGATCTCGGCAAGACGATCGTCGTCCATCTGACTAACATCTTTATCGTTCAGTTGATAATTTCCTGAAGTAGGCGTATCCAAGCAGCCTATAATGTTCATCAGGGTCGATTTACCGGAGCCTGAAGCTCCCATAATTGCAACATACTCGCCCTTTTTGATGTCGAGAGATACTTTTCTTAGTGCCCTTACTATTTGATTTCCAACTTGGTAATTCTTAACAATTTCCTGTAACCTGATTATATTTTCCATCAAAAAAAAATTAGATGCACAAATTTAAAGTAATTTATTTGGGTTTGGACGAATCAACATACTTCTTGTTCGATTTAATTTAGGATTTTCCTGAAAAAAGGTCTCAAAATCTAATCACAAACTCTTCCTTCTGTAATCCTTTCCGGCAAATGAAAATTCCGATATTGAAAAGATCAAGTGTTACACTAATAACCGGATTACTTTTGTTCTTAATCCATAAGGCTTTCATGTTGGCAGTGGCATGAATACCACAAACGATCACAACCCCACTATAATCTGATGCCCCTAAAATCGTTGAAAGCACCATTTGACAATAATCAGGATCAAGCGGATTTTGGATCACCACAAAATCCGCTGCTGCGATCTTCCCCTTTTCCGAAATTCTAATCGTATCTACTTCGTAAACATCTGCCAGCCTCCTGCAAAACGATCGGTAATGATCATTCTCAACCTGAGCATCCAATTTTAATCTTCGATCGGCAAGTGCCATCGCTAAAAGTGTAACGCCAAAAGTTGTGCCATAAAAAGCAAGATCCCTCGGACGAAATTCATTTACCAATCTAAAAATTAAACGATCAAATCGCGCAGGCAACAAATGCAGTTCTTTACTTTTCCTCGTATTGTCAATTCTATTTGAATTTTCTTGTTGCTGAAAGGATTTCATATCCAAAATCTTCAGCATATTTCGAACATTTTCATCTGCTGCTTTCAGCATTGGATATGCCGAGAAATTTCCCCTATTCTCAATCACTTTCGTGATAAGCCTGAAAAGGAATGGCGAATGTATTCCATGCCCCTTTCGGTGGCGGGCTTTTAGGAGATAGGATATTTTGGCTCGGATACTGAATTTCATCGGAGAAGTGAACTAAAGTGTACTAAAGTGTACTAAAGTGCCTAAAGTTACTAAGAAAGTTACTTTCGTAAGCAATAGTTTGAGTGCCGTTTTGAGATTCTTCAGTTAAAATAGCTATTTTCGATGAGGCTAAATACCCCAGTCACTTTAGTCACTTCTTATGCTAGAACAAGAAATAAAATTCCTCCCGGGGGTTGGCCCCAAACGTGCAGCAATTCTTACCCAGGAATTGAAAATCAACACTTTGGCTGAGCTGATCTATTACTTCCCCTACAAATACATTGACCGCACCAAATTCTATAAAATCCGGGAGATTAACGAGACACTGCCTTTCATTCAAATTCAAGGCATGATAACCACCATTGAAACGCTTGGAGAAGGCCATTCACAACGAATGGTTGCGAATTTTTATGATGGAGAAAACTATCTTGAACTGGTCTGGTTCAGAGGAATCAAATTTGTAAAAGGAACACTCAAAAAAAACTTCCCTTATATTGTTTTCGGCAAACCAACTGAATTTAACGGGAAATGGAAATTAATACATCCTGAAATTGAGGAGGTTACCAGTGTGGTTGAAAAGAAAGAGGGCTACATTCAGCCTTTTTACAATACCAGCGAGAAAATGAAAAATAATTTTCTCGTTTCAAAATCCATCCTAAAATTTCAACATGCAGCCTTGCAGCTTTGTAAGGGCAAGATTACGGAAACATTACCTGAGTGGCTTATCAATCAGCTTAAGCTTATTCCACTTGAAACAGCCTTATTTAACATCCATTTCCCGGAAGATCCTGCCACACTTCGCAAAGCAGAATACAGATTGAAATTTGAAGAATTATTTTACATTCAGCTCAAGCTGTTGCATCTCAAGCATGAGCGGCAGAACAAATTTAAAGGCCAAATTTTCAAAAATGTCGGCGATCATTTTAATAATTTCTTCCATCATCACCTGCCTTTTGAATTAACAGGAGCTCAAAAACGCGTGATCAAAGAGATACGGAAAGATACCCTTGCCGGGAAGCAGATGAATCGGCTTTTGCAAGGCGATGTAGGCAGTGGCAAAACAATGGTGGCCTTGATGATCTCACTTATTGCCATGGACAATGGATTTCAAGCCTGCATGATGGCTCCAACAGAGATTTTGGCCATGCAGCATTATCAGTCGGTCAACAAATTAATCGGTGACCTCCCCGTTAACGTCAGGTTGTTGACAGGATCCACGAAGAAGTCTGAACGCCTGATCATTCATCAACAGTTACTGGATGGTTCTCTAAATTTGCTGATTGGCACCCATGCTCTACTCGAAGACATTGTTGAGTTCAAAAATCTGGGTATGGTCGTTATTGATGAACAACATCGCTTTGGAGTGATGCAGCGTGCCAAGATGTGGCGAAAGAACTTCCTTCCGCCTCATGTTCTTGTGATGACGGCAACTCCTATTCCCCGAACTTTGGCCATGACGGTTTACGGTGACTTGGATGTGTCGGTTATCGACGAGCTGCCACCAGGTAGAAAACCGATCCGGACTTTCCATTATTACGACAACCACCGGGCTGAATTATACCAATTTATACGAAAGGAAATTGCCTTAGGCCGACAGATTTACATCGTCTTTCCGCTCATTAAAGAGTCCGAAAAACTTGATTTTAAAAATCTCGAAGAAGGATTTGAACAGCTAAGAATTGCTTTTCCACCTCCCGAATTCAGCATAAGTATGGTTCATGGAAAGATGAAAGCAACCGCAAAGGAAGAAGAGATGCAGCGTTTTAAAAACAAGGAAACACAAATTCTGATCGCAACGACTGTGATTGAGGTTGGGGTCGATGTTCCAAATGCATCTGTCATGGTCATCGAGAGCGCCGAAAGATTCGGACTTTCACAGCTCCACCAGCTTCGGGGAAGAGTAGGCCGGGGTGCCGACCAATCCTATTGCATCCTCATGAGCAGTGTTAAACTAAGTCACGAAAGCCGACAGCGCCTCAATACCATGGTAGCCACCAACGACGGATTCGAAATTGCCGAGGCCGATATGCGTCTTCGCGGACCAGGAGACCTTGAGGGAACACAGCAGAGCGGGCTTGCCTTTGACCTCCGGATTTCCAATTTAGCAAAAGACGGACAAATTCTTCAATATGCCAGAGATAAAGCAGAAGAGATACTGGCTCTCGATCCTCTTTTACATAAGCCTGAAAACAATATCCTCATAAAGCAGTTAATTGCCCTACGCAAAAATCACCTCAACTGGGGAGCGATTAGTTAATAAAAAGTTAAGCATGAACAGTCAATATATTTTTCTTACCATCTCTTCTATTTGAATCACTAAATTTGATAGTCTGTCAATAAAAGAAAACAAATATCATGCGATAATTGATAATTAGTTACTTATATTGGTCGGGTAAATACCTGCTTTTTGAATGAAGCTTTAATAAATTTGATGGAGGTGAACACCAATCTTATCAGCCATACAGGTACCATAAAATCAATTAACAATCAGCATCTTGTTGTTAAAATAATTTCTCAAACTGCGTGTGCCGCCTGTCATGCGAAGGGTGCTTGCACCTCCTCTGACCAATCTGAAAAAGAAATAGAAATTCGACAATTTGACGGTGAATTTTCAATTGGTGAAGAAGTCCTGATCATTGCAACCTCCGAACAAGGATATAAGGCTATTTTCTATGCGTATATACTCCCATTATTCATTCTTGTGATGAACCTTCTTATACTCCTTTCTATCATCAAGGACGAAGCTTTGGCTGCCTTAGGATCCATTTTGCTGCTTTCTCCCTATTTTTTAATACTCTTTCTCCTTAGAAATAGAATCAAAAGCTCATTCAATTTTACCATTAAGAAAATGCCAAATACCACACTATGAGTGACACCTTAATCTATACAATCTTAGTAATCAGCGCTATCGGAGCAATCTCGGCTGTGGTACTTTACTACGTATCACAAAAATTTCAGGTTTTTGAAGATGCTAGAATAGATGATGTTGAAGCCTTACTTCCTGCATCTAATTGCGCAAGCTGCGGATTCGCGGGATGCAGAGCGTTTGCTGAGGCCTGTGTTGCTTCTGAAAACCTTTCTAAGCTAAGTTGTCCGGTCGGAGGAGTTGAAACCATGGTTGCAGTGGCTCATTACCTCGGACTTGATGCCGTTCATGTTTCACCTCGAACTGCAGTTTTACGCTGCAACGGAACCTGTGAGTTTCGCCCCAAAACGAGCAAATATGAAGGAGTTCGTACTTGTGCTGCAGAATCGTCACTCTACGGTGGCGAAACCGATTGCCATTATGGATGTCTGGGATTTGGCTAAATTTGCCAACTGTCTTCAACGTTAAACTTTAAAACGTTCAACGTTGAACCATGTAAAATGGGGCCGTTTTGGTTTTGACAGCAAAG
>JBBQJE010000060.1:0-15350 GCA_038325635.1 Bacteroidales bacterium | reverse complement strand
GGAGATAGTTCCTGCGATGCAGAAAGAGTTTAACTACAAATCTGTTATGCAGGTTCCGTTACTCGAGAAAATTATCATTAATCAAGGTCTGGGTTCAGCAATTGCCGACAAGAAAATTATGGAGGTAGCTATTGAAGAGCTTACATCTATAAGCGGACAGAAACCAGTATCGACCATCTCCAAGAAGGACATCGCCAATTTCAAACTTCGTAAAAAAATGCCAATCGGTTTAAGGGTTACCCTTCGTGCCGACCGTATGTACGAATTTTTGGATCGTTTGGTTTCTATTGCACTGCCCCGCATCCGCGATTTTAAAGGTATTTCTGACAAATTCGACGGTAGTGGTAACTATACTCTCGGAGTAACCGAGCAGATTATATTCCCTGAAATTGTGATGGACAAAGTGACTAAAATGAATGGTTACAACATCACCTTCGTAACGACTGCAAAGAACGACGAAGAGGGATATGCACTACTGAAAAATTTTGGTTTACCGTTCAAGAACGCAAAAAAGAACTAAAAGATATGGCTAAAGAATCAATGAAAGCCCGCGAAGTGAAGCGTGCAAAACTCGTTGAAAGATTTGCAGCAAAGCGTGCCAAATTAAAAGCTGAAGGTGATTACATTGGTATGAGCCTCCTTCCTAAAAATTCGGCTAAAGCGAGGCTGCACAATCGTTGCAAACTGACCGGTCGTCCGAAAGGATACATGCGCCAGTTTGGTGTTTCAAGAATTCAGTTCCGGGAAATGGCCTCAAGCGGCCTAATACCCGGAGTTAAAAAAGCAAGTTGGTAATCGTTTAAATTATACAAATGAAAGATCCTATTGCAGATTACTTGACCCGACTTAGAAATGCTATCAAAGCAAAACATAAGGTCGTGGAAATCCCTGCTTCAAACATTAAAAAAGAGATTACCAGAATTCTGAAAGAAAAAGGGTATATACTCAATTATAAATTTGACGAAGAAGTCAATTTCCAGGGAAGCATCAAAATTGCCTTGAAATATCATCCCGCTGATGGTACTCCGGCAATCAAAAACCTTAAACGTATCTCTAAACCTGGACTTCGCCGCTACTGCGGAATTGATGATGTACCCAGGGTATTGAACGGTTTAGGCATCGCAATTATCTCAACTTCAAAGGGTGTAATCACTGATAAAGAAGCAAAGGATATGAACGTTGGTGGTGAAATATTATGTTACGTTTATTAATAAAGGAGGATTATTATGTCAAGGATTGGAAAACTTCCCATTGATTTACCTGCCGGAGTTACGCTAAACGTAGACAGTGAAAATGTTGTCACCGTTAAGGGAGCCCTGGGATCACTTTATCAGAAAGTTGACAAAGACATCGAGATTGTGGTTGAAAACAACCAAATCCTTGTCAAACGTCCTACTGATCAAAAACGTCACCGTGCCATGCACGGCTTGTACCGCTCACTGCTGAACAACATGGTTCAGGGTGTATCAAAAGGCTATGAAATTAAACTCGAACTGGTTGGTGTTGGTTACCGTGCAGATTCGCAGGATCAGATTTTAGATTTGGTTTTGGGACATTCTCACCATACCTACTTACAATTACCAAAAGAGGTTAGCGTTGTTGCTGTTACTGAAAAACGAACCAATCCGATTATCACACTCAAGTGTGCAGACAAACAGTTGATCGGACATGTTGCGGCTAAAATCAGGTCATTCAGAATGCCAGAACCATACAAAGGTAAAGGTGTTAAATTTGTTGGCGAAGTCTTACGTCGTAAAGCTGGTAAATCGGCTTCTAAAAAATAAATGATTTTTAGTTATGGCTCTCACAAAAATTCAAAGAAGAGATAGAATTCGCATGAGAATCCGGAAAGTTGTTTCCGGTTCCTCAGAGGTTCCTCGCATGAGTATCTTCCGTAGCAACAAACAGATCTCTGTTCAGTTTGTGGACGATGTAGCGGGAAAAACCTTGATGGCAGTTTCTTCATTAAACAAAGAAATCGCTTCTCAAGCCGGAACCAAAACTGAAAAAGCTGCGTTGGTCGGAAAATTGGCCGCTGAAAAGGCACTTGCTGCCGGAATCACAACAGCCAGCTTCGATCGTGGAGGCAACTTATATCATGGACGAGTTAAAGCAGTTGCTGAGGCAGCGCGCGAAGGAGGTTTAAAAATATAACCGTTATGGCGAAAAATATTAAAAAAGTAAAAACCAGCGATCTCGAACTTAAGGACAGGTTAGTAGCAATCAACCGTGTCACCAAAGTTACTAAAGGAGGTAGAACTTTCAGCTTTTCAGCTATTGTCGTCGTAGGAAACGAAGACGGTATTGTTGGCTGGGGTCTAGGAAAAGCCAGCGAGGTAACTGCAGCAATAGCTAAAGGTGTTGATGCTGCAAAGAAAAACCTTGTTAAGATTCCAATTATTCATGGTACTGTTCCTCACGAACAAACCGCGAAATTTGGGGGCGCAAATGTGTTATTGAAACCAGCCTCTTCAGGTACCGGTGTTAAAGCCGGAGGTGCTATGCGTGCCGTCCTTGAAAGTGTTGGCGTTCATGATATTCTGGCTAAGTCCAAAGGATCGTCTAACCCTCACAACCTGGTGAAAGCAACATTTGAAGCATTAATTGAATTAAGAGATGCTTATACGGTAGCTGAACACCGCGGAGTGGCTCTGGACAAAGTGTTTAACGGATAAATCTAAAGCATTATGAAAATTCGTATTACACAGTTTAAGAGCAAAATTGGCGCATCTAAAGCTCAAAAGAAAATTATTGATGCGCTCGGACTACACAAATTGAATCAACCAAAGATTCATGAGTCAACCCCCGAGATTCTAGGAATGGTTAGAAAGCTTCAGCATTTAGTTAAAGTTGAAGAGGTTAACGAATAATATTTCTTAAGAAAATGGAATTAAATAACTTAAAACCTGCAACAGGTTCTATTAAGAAAGAAAAGAGGATTGGTCGCGGACAAGGTTCAGGCCATGGTGGTACTTCCACCCGTGGTCATAAAGGGGCGAAGTCTCGATCTGGTTACTCTTCAAAGAGAAGTTTTCAGGGTGGACAAATGCCTCTGCAAAGAGCTGTACCTAAATTTGGCTTCAAGAACATCAATCGTGTTGAATATAAGGCAATAAATCTCAGTTCACTTCAACAATTGGCAGAAGATTTGCAGCTTTCAACAATCGATTTTCAAACTTTTCTGGAAGCTGGATTTGTCAGCAAAAATGACAAAGTTAAGATTCTTGCTAAGGGTGAATTGAAAAGTAAATTGGTAGTGAAAGCACATGCTTTCTCCAAGACAGCCAAAGAAGCAATTGAAAAATTGGAAGGTACTACTGAATTAATCTGACTCTGATGAAAAAGTTGATTGAGACGCTTAAGAACATTTATAAAATTGAGGATTTAAGGTCAAGGTTAAGTGTGACCTTATTATTCCTGATGGTATATCGTTTTGGGTCATTTGTGATTTTACCTGGTATCGATCCAAATCCTGTTTATTTTGAAGCATTAAGAAGTCAAACATCTGATGGGATTTTAGGATTGTTGAACATGTTCTCCGGAGGCGCTTTTTCCAATGCATCTATTTTTGCTTTGGGAATCATGCCTTATATCAGTGCCTCGATCGTTATTCAACTCTTAGGCTTTGCAGTTCCTTATATTCAGAAACTGCAGAAAGAGGGTGAGTCCGGCAGAAGAAAAATCAATCAGATGACACGTTATCTGACGGTCGTGATTTTGGTTTTCCAAGGTTGGGCTTATTTAGCCAATCTTAGATTCCAGCTTCCTGAACAGGCATTTCTTGTGAGTAGCTTTGCATTTAATGTTAGTTCTACGATAGTTTTGGCTGCTGGTTCCATGTTTATCATGTGGCTTGGTGAAAGGATTACGGATAAAGGTATCGGGAATGGTATCTCTCTTATCATCATGATTGGTATTATTGCTCGTTTGCCACAAGCCATGGCTCAAGAATTTGTTAGTCGTTTGGCTGAGCAAGGACGTGGATTTATCATGTTGATTGTCGAAATGATCGTCTTTTTGTTAGTCATTGCCAGTACCATTTTATTGGTTCAGGGAACACGTAAAGTACCGGTACAATATGCTAAGAGAATTGTCGGAAACCGCCAATACGGTGGTGTCCGCCAATACATACCCCTAAAGGTGAATGCAGCTGGTGTTATGCCTATCATTTTTGCTCAGGCAATTATGTTTATCCCTGCAAGTGTGGCTGGCCTTTTTTCTTCTGAAACATTGGGTCGTATGTTTGCATCATTTTCGCAGTATACCGGTTTCTGGTACAATACGATTATGTTTTTGATGGTTATCATTTTCACCTATTTCTATACCGCTATCACGATCAATCCGAACCAAATGGCTGAGGATATGAAAAAGAATGGCGGATTTATACCTGGAATTAAACCGGGGAAAAGAACTGCAGAATATATAGACACTATCATGTCTCGAATTACACTTCCTGGTTCTATCTTCCTTGGGTTAATTACAATCTTGCCTGCTTTTGCTATGATTTTAGGCATTAATTCATCCTTTGCTCACTTTTTCGGAGGCACTTCCTTGTTGATTCTTGTTGGGGTAATTCTCGATACTCTTCAGCAAATTGAAAGCCACTTGTTAATGCGTCACTACGATGGATTACTTAAATCAGGTCGAATCAAAGGGCGTACTGCGGGATCAAATATTTAAGAGCTCGTACTTTACTTTAAGTCTAATGGCAAAAGTAAATTGAAACGTTGCAAGTAAGCTGTGCACCAGCATCATCATATATCAGATCAGAACCTGAAAGGGTTATTGACTGATGCGTTCTGATCATTTTACTTAAGTTTACCTGTTTTCGAAAAAGAGTGTTGTATTTTTTTTTCTTTTCAGTATCTTTGCCGACCTGAAAAAAGAGTACACCTTCGTTTTTTTATGATTATTCTCACATCTTGAAAAATTTGAGAATAAGCGCGGCAATGAAAAGACCATCTATTTTGGTGTTGGAAGGGAATAGGGAAGTTATTACTTCAATAAACATGTTAGATTGATTGAATGTTTTAGGATTGCTCTAAGGAGCGTTATTGGTTAAAGGTTGAATTTTAAATTTAATGCAGAGGTATTAGTTTCTATGTCAAAACAATCATTTATTGAACAAGACGGAACAATTATTGAAGCGTTGTCCAATGCAATGTTCCGGGTTGAATTGCAAAACGGTCATGTGATAACGGCCCATATTTCGGGCAAGATGCGCATGCACTATATTAAGATTCTGCCTGGCGACAAAGTCAAGGTTGAAATGTCACCTTATGACCTTAGTAAAGGAAGAATCTCTTTCAGATACAAAAATTAAAAAGTAGAAAAATGAAAGTAAGGGCATCCATTAAGAAACGTAGTGCGGAATGCAAGATTGTAAGCCGTAAGGGACGTCTCTACGTGATAAACAAAAAAAACCCGAAGTTCAAACAACGTCAGGGTTGAAAATGTTAAATTTATAACGATTTTTTAATCAATATAAGATTATGGCTCGAATAGTTGGTGTAGATATACCAAATAACAAAAGAGGCGAGATCGCCCTGACTTATATTTTTGGAATTGGACGCAGCCGTTCACTCGAAATTTTGGAGAAGGCGGGTGTTGACAAAAACATCAAGGTCAGCGAATGGAATGATGATCAATTTGGTTCAATTCGTAAGGTAATTACTGATGGTTTTAAGGTTGAAGGTGAACTTCGGTCGGAGAATCAAATGAGTATCAAGCGATTAATGGATATTGGTTGTTATCGTGGAATTCGTCATCGTTTAGGCCTTCCGGTTCGCGGACAAATTACAAAAAACTATGCCCGTACCAGAAAAGGTAAAAAGATGACAGTTGCAAATAAGAAGAAAGCTACTAAATAAGAATAAGTAGAGATGGCAAAAAAGACTGGAATATCTAAGAAAAGAGTTGTTAACGTTGAGGCTGTCGGACAGGCTCACGTTTCGTCTACTTTTAATAATATTATCATTTCGATGACCAATAATAACGGAGAAGTTATCTCTTGGTCTTCCGCCGGGAAAAAAGGCTTCCGTGGCTCAAAGAAAAATACTCCGTACGCTGCTCAAACAGCATCAGAAGAGTGTGCAAAAACAGCGTTTGACCTAGGCTTACGCAAGGTGAAAGTTTATGTGAAAGGACCGGGAAACGGCCGCGAATCTGCTATTCGTGCTATTGCGAATGTTGGTATCATGGTAACTGAGATCGTTGATGTTACCCCAATGCCTCATAATGGTTGTCGTCCACCCAAACGTCGTCGTGTCTAATCATCAGAAAATTTAATTTAAATTATGGCAAGATACATAGGTCCTAAATCAAAAATTGCTAGAAAGTTTGGTGAGCCAATTTATGGCCCGGATAAAGCATTTGAACACAAAAATTTCCCTCCGGGAATGCACGGCAATAGTAAGCGCCGTAAGAAAGTATCTGAATATGGTACTCAATTGAAAGAAAAACAAAAAGCGAAATATATGTATGGCGTTTTAGAGCGTCAATTCCGCAACTTGTTCGAAAAAGCACATTCTCACAAAGGTATTACCGGTACTGTTCTTTTACAGCTTCTTGAAAGCCGTTTGGACAATGTGGTTTTCCGTTTGGGAATTGCTCCAACCCGTGCCGCTGCCCGTCAATTGGTGTCACATAAACATATTACCGTTAACGGTGAAGTGGTAAACATTCCTTCCTATACTGTTCGTCCAGGTGAAGTTGTTGCAGTACGTGAAAAATCTAAATCTTTGGTTGCGATCAATGATTCTCTTTCTTCTCGTCGTCACAGTAGTTTTTCATGGTTAGAATGGAACGGTGAAGCGAAATCAGGTAGATTTTTGAATGTACCTGAAAGAGAAGAGATCCCTGAAAATATCAAGGAACAGTTAATCGTCGAATTGTATTCGAAATAATTAATATAAGGTTTATGGCAATTTTAGCTTTCCAGAAGCCGGATAAGGTTATCATGATTGAGTCGGATGACAAAGTCGGTAAATTCGAGTTTCGTCCGCTAGAGCCCGGTTATGGTATAACCATCGGGAATGCATTACGCAGAATTTTGTTATCATCTTTAGAGGGGTATGCAATCACTACGATTAAGATCGAAGGTGTTGAACATGAGTTTTCAACAATCCCAGGTGTGATTGAAGACGTGACCGAGATGATTCTGAATTTGAAACAGATTCGTTTCAAAAAAGTTGTTGAGGATTTTGACAGTGAGAAAGTCACAGTCACTATTTTCGGGCAAAACAAATTCAAAGCTGGTGACATCAATAACTTTATCACAGGTTTTCGTGTTTTGAATACCGATTTGCTGATTTGCAACATGGAAACAGACGTCAAACTTCAAATTGAGATGACCATTGAGAAGGGACGCGGATATGTTCCAGGAGTTGAGAACAAGCCAGCTGATGAAGAGTTTGGAGTAATCCCTATCGACTCAATATTCACACCTATCAAAAATGTGAAATATTCAGTAGAAAATTACCGCGTTGAGCAAAAGACGGACTACGAAAAATTAGTTATTGATATTCATACTGATGGTTCGATTCATCCTAAAGATGCACTGAAGGAAGCGGCTAAAATTCTTATTTACCATTTTATGCTCTTCTCTGACGAGAAAATTACACTCGACTCGGATGAGAAATTTGCCAATGAAGAATTTGATGAGGAAATTCTGCACATGCGCCAGTTATTGAAAAATAAGCTGGTCGACCTTGATCTCTCTGTACGTGCACTCAATTGCCTTAAGGCAGCTGATGTTGAGACACTTGGAGAATTGGTCACTTACAACCGGAATGATCTGCTTAAATTCAGGAATTTTGGCAAGAAATCCCTCACTGAATTAGATGATTTATTGGTTAATCTCAATTTGAGTTTCGGGATGGATATCAGTAAGTATAAATTAGACAAGGAATAATTGAAATGAGACATAGAAAAGGGTTTAATCATTTAGGTAGAACCAGCTCACATCGGAAAGCGATGCTTTCCAACATGGCAAATTCGCTTTTGCTCCACAAACGCATCACAACCACTCTTGCAAAGGCGAAGGAGTTGAGAAGTTTTGTTGAACCATTGATTACGCGTGCTAAAGAGGATACCACTCACAATAGGCGCGAAGTATTCAGTGATCTTAAGAGCAAACAGGTTGTTACCGAACTTTTCCGAGATATCATTGTTAAGATCGGCGATCGTCCGGGAGGATATACCAGAATACTTAAAACTGGTAATCGAATGGGCGATAATGCTGAGATGTGTATGATTGAATTGGTCGATTATAACGAAAATATGTTAGCAACTCCAAAAGTTGATACCACGAAAAAACGTCGTACCAGGAAAACTAAAAAGAGCGAGACACCTGCAAAAGAGACTAAAAAAGTGGAAGCTAATTCGGAAGAAGAAGCATCTTAATTTGTTCGGTTCTCAGCTATATTCAAAAGCCATCCATCTCGGATGGCTTTTGTGTTTTTTATGTAACAATCAATTATGTTACACGTATCAACTTTAAAATATTTACCTTCATTCTTAGATAAATATATAAATTGATTCATTTTTTATGTAATTTTCCGCTGCGTTCAGAAAATATTACCTGAAATGGTTTTTGGAGGCAAGATGGTTGATAATGCAAGTAATTAGATAACTAACATAATATACTCTTTATGGATTACATTAAACAAAAACTTTTGAAGAAGGGTGAAGAAGAGCGCCTTGTAGTAAAACGTTTGATCAGTGAATTTGGAAGTACTATCATTGAATCAGTTAATATTGATCAGGTACTGAC
Source organism: Bacteroidales bacterium (assembly GCA_038325635.1). GTDB lineage: Bacteria > Bacteroidota > Bacteroidia > Bacteroidales > Prolixibacteraceae > CAINVV01. The sequence continues at coordinate 6,577 of JBBQJE010000060.1, read as the reverse complement.
TGGGATGAAAGGAATTACAGGCTTGTTGACTGTGACTTCAAAACTTGATCCAAATACTGGAATTACCTATCGCGGGTATACTATTCCCGAGATTCAACAGAAATTGCCTAAGATTAGGCCAGAGGGTGAACCTCTATCTGAAGGGCTGTTTTATCTCTTCTTACTTAATGAAATACCAACTAAAGAGGAGGTTGACGCACTGAGCAAAGATTGGGTAAATAGAAGTGTTCTTCCTGATCACGTGTTTACCATTTTGGATTCTATGCCGCTTACCAGTAAGCCAATGACTCAGTTTAGTACTGCTATTTTGGCGATGGCAACCGAATCAAAATTTCAAAAGGCCCATCGTGAGGGTCTGCATAAGAATGATTATTGGGATACTACTTTCGAAGATGTAATGAATCTAATAGCTGCGCTTCCTGTTATTGCAGCTTATATCTACCGTAGAAATTATAAAGACGGAAAATTCATTCCGCCGGATCCAAATTTGGATTGGGCTGCTAATTTCGCTCACATGATGGGATACGACAGCGATGAGGTTTACCGTCTTTTCAGAATGTATATGATGATTCATGCTGACCATGAAGGTGGTAATGTTTCTGCTCATGCGACTCATCTTGTCGGTTCAGCACTTAGTAATCCATATTATTCTTATGCTGCGGGAATGTTAGGTTTGGCTGGTCCTTTGCATGGATATGCTAATCAGGAGGTTATCAATTGGATCTTTGAGATGCAGGAAGAAATTGGGACGAGTGAGACCAAAGAAGAAGAAAAGGCTAAAATTGAAGCTTATGTACGAAAGACCATTGCTTCGGGTCAGGTTGTTCCTGGTTATGGACATGCTGTTTTAAGGGTCACTGATCCACGGTTTATTGCACAACAAATTTTTGCACAAAAATATGTCGAAAACGACAGTTTGGTGAATACCGTTAATTACCTGTATGATATTGTTCCTCCAATTTTGCAATCACTAGGTAAAATTAAAAATCCGTGGCCAAATGTTGATGCTTTCTCGGGTTCATTATTGATGCATTATGGTATTTCGGAGCACTTCTTTTATACCGTAATGTTTGGTGTGAGTCGTTCACTCGGTGTTTTGGCGCAACTGATATGGGATAGAATGTACAACCTTCCATTGGAAAGACCATCCTCGGAAACCTTGGAATTCTTTAAACAAAAGGCGGGAATCTAATATTGCCCTGATTGTATTTTAATATTCGGATATGTCTTATAATGGGTTAAACGATTTTGTTTTATTTCTTGAACGCAAAAATGAGCTTGTACGAATCAGCCAAAAGGTTGACACAAAACTAGAAATCACCGAGATTGTAGACCGTATCTCAAAAAGTACCGGAGGTGGGAAAGCTATGTTGTTTGAAAACAACGGTACAGCTTTCCCCCTTTTTATTAACGCATTTGGATCAAAGACCAGAATTTGTTTAGCGCTAGGGCATGATTCCCTTGATAAGATAGGAGAAGAAATAGAGGATCTTTTTAAACAATTGTCAAGCCCGACTGAGAAATTCCTGGATAAGTTAAAATTACTACCCCTTCTGTCCAAAATTGCATCCTGGATGCCAAAAAAAATCTCCAGGAAAGGGAGATGTCAGGAAATAGTTATGGATCATCCTGATTTGACACTATTGCCTATCCTGACGTGCTGGCCGGCAGATGGTGGCCCATTTATCACTCTTCCTTGTGTTGTGACCAAGGATGCGGATACTGGTGTTCGGAATGTTGGGATGTACCGCTTACAAGTTTTTGGCCCGGATTCAACGGGCATGCATTGGCACAAGCATAAGACAGGAGCAAGGCATTATCTTGGTTACAAGAAAAAGGGGCAGAAAATGCCGGTATCTGTCGTTTTGGGAGGAGACCCGGCCTATACTTATGCGGCAACGGCTCCTCTACCTGATCAAATTGATGAGTACATGTTAGCCGGGTTCTTACGCAAGAAGAAAGTGGAGTTGGTTAAATGTCTGACAAATGATCTGGAAGTTCCTGATGATGCTGATTTTATCATTGAAGGATATATTGATCCTACGGAAGAGTTGGTATGGGAAGGACCATTTGGAGATCATACTGGTTTTTATTCGTTGGCTGATTGGTATCCTAGGTTTCACGTTACGTGCATCACCCATCGGAAAGGTGCTATTTATCCGGCAACCATTGTTGGAATACCACCTCAGGAGGATGCCTATATCGGCTTGGCAACGGAAAAAATCTTCCTTGCTCCCATGAAACTTACCTTGATTCCAGAGTTAAAGGATCTTTTTCTTCCCCCGGAAGGAGTGGCGCACAATTTAACGTTGGCAAGGATAGAAAAAACGTATGCAGGTCAGGCACTTAAGACAATGAATGCTATGTGGGGCGCCGGACAAATGATGTTTAACAAAATCATGATTGTGACCGATCAAGCTAATTCATGGGATGATATCGTTGAATTTGCAAGAAAACTTAGTGAGCAGATTGATCCTGCGAATGATATTGTGTTTTCAACCGGCCCGATGGATGTTTTGGATCATTCTTCCTCAAAATTTGCGTATGGTTCTAAAATGGGGATTGATGCAACAACCAGATTTCAGGAAGAACTCAATGACCAGTTGACAGAAGCAGTTCTTCCCAACGAGTCAGAATTTCAAAAAATAATAGCTGAGATTCCCGTTATTAAAAATATGAATGCTTCTTTACCGGATATTGGAATCTCAATGGTGGTATTTGGGATTGAAAAAGAGGCAGGGTTTCGGCTTTCTGTGTTAACTGAGCAGCTTTTTAAATTTGAAGCAATCCGAAGAATAAAATTTATTGTTCTGGTGGATGCAGCTCTGCCTGTTGAAAATTTGGAGGCAGTGGTTTGGTATGTGACCGGGAATATTGATCCCAAGCGGGATTGCAAAATACTCGAAGCTACCCAGTCAGGTGAAGTTGCTCATTTGGTAGTAGATGGTACGCGCAAGACCGCCGAAACGGATGGTTTTCGTCGTGATTGGCCTAATCCGGTTGTATCGTCCATGGAGACCATAACAAAGATTGACAAAATGTGGCCAGACCTTGATCTGGGCGAATTTATCCAGTCGCCATCGTTGATTTATTATCCGTTAAGGCGGGGAGAAGGCGCAGTATCCGAATAGAGTGGCCAGCCCGCTCCAATAGATCGTCGTTCATAGTGAAGCCTTTAACGATAAACTCCCTTAACCTTGTGTAGCCCATTGGCGAAACTGTGTACCCCACAGCCATTTTACACGATAACCTACAGACATCATTTAGTCCATAGGAAGCCAAACCATCTTATCTTATCGGTTTTTGCTTCAGAAATGCAATGAGTACTTTTTTAGGGTGACAATAGTCTTTGATTTATCAAAGAATTGATTTTTTTTCGCTTATTCAGCGGATGGTGTTCACATTGAAGCAGCTTCGATTTGGTAAGTTGTGATTAAGACGAGGTGCTCCAGTGTTTTTTCAACAACGATCAATTGTTTTGATTTAAGGATTGTCAAAAACATTGTGGTACTTCAGAAAGAAATTTGGATAAATTGTCTTACTTTTAACCTATGACAAAAAATGACGATATTATGCCCAAACGATAATTTAAATCATCCAAAATGAAAACATTAAAAGGTTCAAAAACTGAACAAAATCTGTTGAAAGCATTTGCCGGAGAATCTCAGGCAAGAATGCGGTATGACTATTTTGCTAAACAGGCAAAGAAAGAGGGTCTTGAGCAGATTGCAGCCATCTTCGAGGAGACGGCCTTCAATGAGCGGTCGCATGCCAAGCAATTTTTTAAATTTCTTGAAGGTGGAGTAGTTGAAATAACTGCATCCTATCCTGCCGGTATTGTTGGATCAACCCTCGAAAATTTAAAAGCTGCGGCTGATGGCGAAAATGAAGAATGGACTGAATTATATCCCGAATTTGCCAGGATTGCAGAAGAAGAAGGATATAAGGAAGTTGCCGCCAAATTTAAAATGATTGCCAAAGTGGAAAAGGCCCACGAAGATAGATACAGAACTTTGTATAATAATCTGGAATCAGGAATGGTATTTAAGCGAGGAGACAAAGTGATTTGGAAATGTCTTGTCTGCGGATTCTTACATGAGGCATTGAGTGCTCCGCAACAGTGCCCTATTTGTGGTCATCCTCAAGCCTATTTCGAAATCCAGGGGAAAAATTATTAATCTGAATGACAGATCTTCACCGGTTTATTTGTTCCTTACCCAAGGCAGAGTTACACTTACATATTGAAGGCACCTTGGAACCTGAGTTAATGTTTCAGTTAGCTCAGCGCAATGGAGTTATCTTGAAATACCCATCCGTTGAGTCTTTACGCGAAGCATATAATTTTGAGAACTTGCAAGATTTTCTGGATATTTACTATGCTGCAACGTCGGTTCTATTATATGAACAGGATTTCTATGACCTTACCTGGGCTTATCTTTTAAAAGCAAAAGAAAACAACATCGTTCACACCGAGATAATGTTTGATCCTCAGGCGCATACGTCCAGGGGTGTTGCTTTTAGTGCCGTAATTGGGGGCATCTATCGGGCGCTTGCTGATGGATATGAAAAGTTAGGGATATCCTTTCGATTGATTCTTTCTTTCCTCCGTCATCTCAGTGTGGAGGATGGTTTCAGAACCTTGGATGAAGCCGAGCCCTATAAAGGTTGGATTACAGCTGTGGGTCTCGATTCTTCCGAAAAGGATTTTCCCCCTGATCTTTTCGCTGATTTGTTTGAAAGTGCCCATGAAATGGGATTTTTGACGGTTGCTCATGCAGGAGAGGAAGGACCACCTGAATACATTTGGGGAGCCTTGGATTTACTAAAAGCATCCCGGATAGATCATGGAAACAGTGCAGTAGAGGATCCGGATCTGGTAGATGTTTTGGGGATTTACGAGATTCCATTAACTTCTTGTCCGCTGTCAAATCTAAAGCTTAAGGTAATACAGCAAATGGAAGATCATCCTTTAAAAGAGATGATGGAGCGTGGAATAAAGGTGACCGTTAATTCTGATGATCCGGCTTATTTTGGAGGATATCTAAATGATAATTTTATCGCTGTCGCTGATGCACTTAATTTGTCAAAGGACGATATTATTCAATTAGTTAGAAATTCGTTCGAAGCATCCTTTATCACAGATGCAGAGAAAAAGGTGTTTCTTGCGGAAATAGAAAAAGCTTGATTTCTCAAGCTTTTTCTATTTATTATTAAGGTTTCGGATACCCGTCCATTTGATGAAGATTGTCACTGATCTCCTGATCTGACATTTCAAAATCAATGAGTTGGCCACTGATATATTTATCGTAACCTAAGAGATCCATCATCCCGTTACCGGAAAGATTGAAAATAATGATCTTTTCTTTTCCTTCCTCTTTCGCTTTTTTAGCTTCACGAATTGTCGCTGCAATGGCGTGATTGGATTCAGGTGCCGGTACGATTCCTTCTGTTCTGGCAAAGAGCATGCCTGCCTCAAAACATTCAGACTGAGGGATCGCAACTGCTGACATATATCCTGCTCTCAAAGCAGCACTAACCATTGGTGACATTCCGTGATAACGCAATCCACCTGCATGAACAGGTGCAGGGATAAAGTTGTGACCTAAACTGTACATCGGTAATAATGGAGTCATTTTGGCAATATCACCATGGTCGTACATGAAAGTACCTTTTGTCAAAGTTGGGCAGGAGCTGGGTTCGGCACCAATTATTTCAATGTCGGCACCATTAATTTTGTCCTGAATGAAAGGGAAAGCGAGGCCGGCAAAGTTACTTCCACCACCACAGCAACCGATTACGATATCCGGTTTCTTTATTCCAACTTTTGCCAGCTGTTTTTTTGCTTCAAGTCCGATGATTGTCTGGTGAAGCATAACATGGTTTAAAACTGAGCCTAATCCGTATCTTGTTTCTCCTGTTGGGTCGGTTACAGCAGCCTCAATAGCTTCGGAGATTGCAATTCCAAGACTTCCTGGAGTATCCGGAAATTCTGCTAATACAGCTCTCCCAGCAGCAGTTTCAGTACTTGGACTGGCAACACATTTACCACCCCACGTATTCATGAGCATCTGGCGGAATGGCTTTTGTTCGTAACTTACTTTAACCATGTATACTTTACATTCGAGTCCGCCAATAAGTGCGCAGGCAAATGATAATGCACTTCCCCACTGGCCGGCTCCGGTTTCAGTGGTAATCCGTTTTATACCGAATTGTTTGTTGTACCATGCTTGTGGAACAGCCGTGTTGGCTTTGTGGCTTCCAGCAGGGGAAACACTTTCGTTTTTATAGAATATCTTGGCTGGTGTACCTAGTGCTTTTTCCAATTCAAATGCGCGGATTAATGGACTAGGTCTCCATATTTTCAACATATTCTGTACTTCCTCAGGGATATTGATCCAACGTTCGGTGCTTACCTCTTGTTCGATCAGGTTCATTGGGAATACCGGGGCTAGCATTTCCGGATTAATAGGATTACCATCCGGGCCTAGAGGAGGTAGCATTTCTAGATCGGCTGCCAGGTTATACCACTGTTTAGGCATTTCCGATTCATCGAGATAAATTTTCTTTTGCATTTTTT
>JBBQJE010000059.1:0-15381 GCA_038325635.1 Bacteroidales bacterium | reverse complement strand
ACTTTATCAGGTGGGATTGCTATTCAGAAACGCAAAGCCATGGGACAGTCAGAAGATTTCATCATGTCGCAGGTACAGCCAATACAAGTAAGCACACACCAGTTGTTCAATCCGACAACTAATTATTCAATCTATATTTCCACGATCATTTTGCCAATTATGCTGCAATTATTCATATTACTCATGACAGTTTACAGCATTGGAATTGAAATAAAAGAAAAGACCTCGCATGAATGGCTTCGGCTTTCAAACAAATCAATGATTATCGCACTTACTGGTAAGCTTTTACCTTATACCTTGATATTCTTTACCTTGATGATGTTTCAGAATGTCATGCTTTATAAAGTAATGCAGATACCTATGCATACCGGACTGGGATGGCTGATGTTGGGATCGCTGATGTTTGTGCTGGCATATCAGGCCATTGGAGTTTTTTGTATCGGATTGCTCCCTATGATGCGGCATTCACTCAATATGGCTGCATTTTATGGAATCCTTGCACTTACACTTTGCGGATTCTCATTCCCGATTGAGTCTATGCCTTCTGTGTTTCAATACTGGGCAAGCGGATTTCCCGTACGTCATTATATGCAACTATTTCAAAGTCAGATACTTGCCGGGTTCGGACTTCGATACTCAATTGTATCCTATCTTTACTTGTTGCTGTTCCTACTTGTACCTTTAACGGTAATAAATCGTCTAAAATCAGCTATGATCTACCATACTTTTATCGAAGACATTAAGAAAACCTGGTAGACTGCTCTCAAAAGGCAGTTCTCCGCAGAAAAACAGTAAATAAACACTTGAAACATCCATGAACTACTGTTCACAAAAAAGTAGGATAATAAATTCGGATGTTCCATAATATCAACAGTTTAATTAAATTAATTACGTGTGAAAAATAAGAGTATTGATCTAACAAGGTATATCAGAGAGGGATTCAGAAGCACGCTCAGAATCTGGATGCGCGAGTTTCAGCTTATATTTTCGGATGTAGGTGTGATGGTGTTGATATTTGCCGTTCCCATTATATACCCAATACTATATTCCTTTATTTACTATCCTGAAGTGGTTCGTGACCTGCCAATTGCAGTGGTAGATATGTCGAAATCGCCTGATAGCAGGCAGTTCACGAGAAATATTGATGCTACTCCCGAACTTAAAGTGGCTTCCAATACTATTTCGATGGAAGAAGCCATTCTGCTGTTTAAAAACCGTGAGGTAAGGGGTATTGTTCAAATTCCGGAAACCTTCAGTAAAGATATTGCCATGAAACGGCAGACAACAGTTTCGGCTTATGCCGATATGGGTTTTTTCCTATATTACAAAGCGCTGGTGACCGGAATCAGTTTCGTATCGCTTGAAACCGGAAACCAAATCCAAATCCAAAATCTTATGGTTGATGGTTTAACCGAATGTCAGGCAAAGATTGCTGCGGAACCTGTAAAACTGGTCGGTAATGCCATGGCCAATGAGGGAGGTGGCTTCGCAAGTTACGGTATTCCGGCGGCACTTTTACTCATAATACAGCAAACTTTAATTATCGCCATCGGTATTATGGCAGGTACCGCCCGAGAGCGGCATTTGTTTGGAACCCTTGTTCCGCTTGACCATAAACGCCTTGGAACATTACGCCTGGTAGTAGGAAAATCAGCCGCCTATTTCATTATTTATGCTTTACTCAGTATTTATATGTTGGGGATGATCCCCAAATGGTTTGGGTATGGACAATCAGCCAGTTTGTCCGGACTGATTGCACTTATAACTCCATTTATCCTGTCCAGTATTTTCATGGGAATTACTCTTTCAGTGATTTTTAAAAACCGTGAAAGCGCCATGATGTTGTATCTTTTCACTTCGATACCGTTACTTTTTTTATCAGGGATTATCTGGCCGCTGTCAAACTTCAGTCCTGTATGGCTGATGGTACGGGAAATATTTCCTTCATCAAATGCCATTTTCGGATTTATAAAAATGAAATCGTTGGGAGCAAACATTTTTGAAACCAGGAGAGAGATTATGGCTCTGTGGGTGCAAACAGGCTGTTACTTTATAACTGCATTTATGGTCTATCGCTATCAGGTTAATTTTTCTGAAAAGCTACGTCACAAAATTATGTCTCACTCTTTCAGAGAAATACGAAAAATAGTAGCCCAGGAGAAGAATTCAGGGTTTATGGAAAATAATTAGCAAGAAATGTTGTTCTTCTTTCACTGAAAGGGTCATTAATTGCTCCAAATCCTATAAATTTGTTTAAACAATTAATTTTATAGGATGAATCCTTTGATAGATACCTTCGTCAGTTCAAAGCGAATTGCCCTAATCGGCATTTCCCAGTCCGGCAAGAAATTCGGGAACTATGCCTGCAAAGAGTTGTTGTCTAGGGGTTATGAAATTTATCCCGTCCATCCTGTGGCTCACGAAATTGACGGAATGACCTGCTACCCTGATATACAATGTTTAAAGGGGAAAGTGGATGCATTATTGATTTCCATTTCACCGAATAAAGTGCCGCCTGTTTTGGAAGAGGCTGCCCAAACCGGATTAAAAAACGTCTGGCTACAGCAGGGATCTTGGTCAAATGAGGTACAGCAATCTGCCGACAGGTTAGGTTTGTCTATTGTTTCAAAAAAGTGCATCCTGATGTATGCCCCTCCCGTAACTTCGATTCACAAGTTTCACCGGACCATAATAGGTATCTTTGGGGGATTGTAATTTCGGTGAGTTTCTCGCTAAACCCGTTATTGTATTTGGCTTTTATTGTGGTTTCGTGCTATTTTATTCTTTTCTTCCAAAATGTTTTTGGGGCGGCACAAATCGTATTGTTCTTTTGAGTTTTAATGGCATGAACAAATGAATTATCACTAATACCCATCCAATATTTTGCTTTTCAAGTTCATACAAAGTATCGTTTTAAAATCAGGATGGTTATCTAGGGCGTACTGTCTATGTTAAGCTATAAAATTTATCTTCACAGAAGGAGCTCGCAGCGTTGATATTTTGCTCACTTTTGGAATCTCAATAACGATCATCATGCCTGTAATCGATTTAGAAATTTGTACCCGCTGTTTGAAGTGCGTAAAGGATTGTCCGGCGAGGGCGATTGACATAGAAACAGGTAATATTGCTGCCACCTGTATTCAATGCGGACATTGCATAGCGATCTGTCCGGAGATGGCTGTATCTCCTGATTTTGGCAATATCTATCCGCTTCAGTTGCAAACAGTCACCTCAGCAGAATTCCGCAACTTGTCGGCAGGTATTCGGACATGCAGGAGTTATACGACCAAAGAGATTCCCGATGAAATCTTGGTAGAACTGGTTGAGAATATGAAGCATTACCCATCTGCCAGCAATGCGCGTCCTATTCAAATAACGATCGTTCGTTCGGCCGAAAAGGTGAAACAACTCAATGATCTGAACGCTGATACGTTGATCAAGTTGTTTTCGTTCGTTACATCCCCTATTATTGCCACGTTATTGAAGATTTTTGCACCAAAACTCGATGTAAAGAAGCTTAGGAATTACAAGAATTCATTTATCAAATGGAGAGAGACCAATGATTCCTTAATTTGTCATCATGCTCCCGCAGTAATATTGTTTCACGGTCCGGTTTCCAAGACAGGAATGCTTGAAGCGGATGCCAATATTTGGGCAACCTATACGTCAATTTATGCAAATACCATGGGGCTAGGAACTTGCTTCAACGGATTTATCGTAAAAGCCATGGGGAAAAACAGCAAGCAAAATTCAATAATTGGAATTCCGGCAAACCACAAGGTATATGCATCATTACTTGTGGGTTACCCAAGAGTGAAATACAAAAATGAAGCGTCTCGGAAGATTCCGGAAGTGAAATTATTGTAGAAAGCTAGCATCAATTGTTTCCCGTCGGACGACCACCGACTGGAAAAATGTTGCGGGGAAAATGAATTCTACAATTAAAGTGAAGGCGATTCTTTTCCTAACGAAGATTCTATTTACCCAACATTGCTTTTAGTGCTTTAAAATCAACCGCTTTCTGAATACCGGCAATGTTCTCTTCAAATACTGGATCTCCATGGGCTATTGTATAATCCACGTAAAAAAACTGTGGAGCCGATCTGGGTAATTTTTTACTGTAATAACTCAGATCTGGCTTAACAGCGATAAAACTTCCCTTCGTTCCTTCTTCAACGAAGCCGGTAAATCGTTCTTCGTCATTCCAATTGCAAATCGCCGGCTTACTTAGTTCCTCTTCCGGTTTAGCTAATTCGTTATCAATGTTATGTATGAACTGCTTATAATAATCTGAGCTGCTTTGGTCATCCCTCATTGTTTTCTCCAATCTTTTTTTCTGAATCAGCAGGTATTCTTTACGGCTGACATAGGAAAATGGAAGCTTGTCATCGTATGTAATCAGCCAGCGGTATTCTATTGTTTTATTCTCAGCCCAGCCGTCACCAACTACTGATTCCCCCATATTCCAGAAGCCATCTTTCAGTTGCGGTTTGTCTTTCAGCTTTAAATATCCCCTGAAGTCGTCATCAGGGAGGTCGGCTGCAAAGAGGTTATTCATTGCCCAGACAGCATTGGCGGTTATAGTAACTGTGGTAGTCGTGGAAATATCGACATAATATTTTGATTTGTCAGCACTCGTCTGATCGCATAGATACCTTAAAATATACATGTTGTAACCAAAGTTATCAGCCACCCAATTTTTACCTGAACCCGCATCGGCACCACTAAAGGCATTGCTGTATGTAATCTGACATCCTTTTGGAATGTAGCCGGCATAAATCATTTTGTGGATGTTAGCCAAAACAGCCTTTTCTTTCACCAGGTCAGCAATGTTTACGTTTGGAGTGGAGCCTTTCATACCCTCCTTCCACGTTCCGGGTTTTTGAGCCAGTAATTCCGGTGTGCAATCCTGCGCAGATGAAGAAAATGCAATGAGGATAGCTGCAAGTAATAGTGTATGTTTCATTTGAGATACTTATTTTTTGAAAACTCCATCCAGAATTCCGGTACTTTCAACAGATGATTTGCCGCTAACTAGACTAATCTCTCCCTTAACACCTGCCTCAACGGATAAATCACTAACTCCAACTCCATTTTGGCTGCCGCCTTCAAGGAGATTGGTGCCAAGACTAACACCGGCCTCTGTTTTAACGATCACATCAGTTAATCCGGTGCGGTCAAATTCTGCCCTCATAGAAACACCAACTGAAGCTTCGGCTTTCAGCACATTGGATTCGAATCCTGCTGATTCACTTGCTCCTACTTCAACAGAACAATTCATAAACTGGTCGCTAAAGTTGTCCAAAACGGAGCCATCGTTGGTGCCCTTTTCCATATTTTGTTTTAAACCCAATTTTAAAATTTTCAAGTCTAATTCACTGGTTACCCGGCTACAGTCCACACTAATTTTGCCAATGGGCAATTTTAATTCGCTATGGTATTCACAGTGTACATCATCAAAATCCTGAAGAATGCCACGTTTGGGTTCAATTTCAGCCTCTTTTTGACAATAATTACTTTTACTTTTGAACATTACTGTCTGGCTCGAAATTGCGTTTAGCCATTGGATTTTTGCGTTTACTTTTTCAACTTCAAATTCTTCAGGCCACTTGGTGTATTGGTCGTAATAAATCTGATCGTTCAATTTCCGGCGAATAAAATTCAGGTAGTCGCTTTGTGTCTGTTTCAGCATCGTGTTTGCTGAATCCAAAAAAACACTGTTTGCTCCGTTATAGTCGCTGCAGGCAGCGCCAAATGGATTCAACTTTCCTTCACCGAATTTATTCTGGTAATTCTCATTTAAACCTATAATTTTTGATTGAAGCATGTTGCTTAATTGTTCCAAGGCTGTATTTGCAGCCAATATTGCCTCATTTTTCTTTTGCATCGAAAAGGCAAAATGTCCGTCTTTATCGTTCACCAGGTAGTCTAATTTTTTCATGGCCTTACTGGCAAGGGGTGGAAATAATGATCCGTTTTGTCCTTTGGCACCAGCTTTTAACAACTGCTGCGTTCGAACCTGACGGATTATAGTCCATGCTTCCACTAACTTATCTTGTTGTCCAGATAGATTTTCAAGCTCCTTACTACAGGCAGACTTAAAAGCATCCCATTCTTTTTCCAAAATCTCGCTTTGATCTACACTTAATGGGAAAGCGGGCCAATTGAACTTCTCCAGTCCCAGCGGATCCTGTGGCATTGGTTTATCCCAGCTGATATCTTTGCTATTCAGGTCATACCCTAGTTTATACAACCTGTTTTCTTTTTCTGTACTGTAACCCGCTTTTATACTGGCCAATGCTGCTTCTACAGCACCTTTTGAATTGCCTTTGCTTTCTTCAATGAATGATTTTGTATTATTGGCCTGTGGATGGGAGGCACAGATTCGGATAGTACTGTCTAAATATTTACCGGATTTTTCAATGTCACCAAGGCCGAACCATGCTTGTCCAATGTTATTCAGAATAGTGCTGTTCCTTGGAGTACGCTTATTTAGACTATTCAGCAGTGGGATTGACAATTGCGGCGCTCCTGCCATAGACAACATCGCAGCATAATTGTTTAAGTTATTTGTATTGGATGGTTCATCGATACACGATTTTCCCATTATGTAAATGGCCAGTTCGGCTTTACCCATCATCCAAAGTCCGGCAGCAGCGTTTCCTGTTTCTACAGCAGAATTATGTTGCGCTTTAATCAGTTTGTAGATTTCTTCACCTGTTGCACATGCTTCAGGTTTAAGGACTGTTATTAATTTATTGTGGGTTTCTAAAAGAAATGAAGGCATTAAAGCATTGGTCAAAGGTGTTTTGGAGATACTGGCAATCCGTGCTACATCCTTATCCGGGATTATCCTCGAAACTTCAGCAGCTCCTTTCTGCAATTGCTGGTCGGTAAAACCCGGAAGGGTATTCATATTCGGTATATTAACCCCCATGTCTTGCATCATCTTTTTATCTTCAGGGCTCATTGTATCCAATTCTTTTTGAGCGTCTTTCATCATTTGCCGAATATCTTGCTGTGCAGGAGCTTTCTCGGCAGAAGTCTTCTTTGTTTTGGTCTGAGAAAAGGCCGCAGTTATTGCAAGCACGAATAATGAGATGAACAGAAGTTTTTTCATGGCATGGATTTTAAAAAATGAGAAAAAGGGGTTTTAACTTTTCATTTCTTGTACAGCTCCAGCTGATCACTGAACCTTGTTCCGGCTATGCCCGTATAAGCAGCAAAAATTCCGCTCGACATAAACCTACTATCCAGTTTCGGGCACATACCAAACACCACATAACTTGCATTGATCGACATAACAGGCTGTGTAGTTAAGCAACCATCACTTCCTGTCGTAACTGATTTTGTCTCGCCGGTTTCACCGTTATGTATAAAAAAATTGTAATCAGGAGCACCTAGGTTCTTTGCCTTCGAATTAAAGGCCGTCCATTTCCCGTCGTAGCTGATAGCAATTTTTTCACCCTGTCCGATCGGACTGTCTCCGGTTCCTTCTGTCCCTTTTGAGTCAACACTGGCTCTGACAACAGCACTATTCCAGGTATCAACAACAAATACATCCTGAGCATTATTTTTATCATCAGGCACCATATTACTGGCAGTTGTGGCAAATGCAACATACCGGCCATTGCCCGAAATGGACGGCTTTACATCGCGTGTCGCACTTTCATTTCCTTGTTCCCTTTCCTCGCCTTTATACGTAAGGCTGATACGCTTGAGCGGTTTGTTTTTGCTGTAAACAAACATATCCCACAAATCATTTTTATCTCCGGGAACTAAATTGGGTGAAGCCGAATGAAAGGCAATTTTAGTGCTATCACCCGAAACCATGCTAATGGAAGGTCTTGACCCTCCGCCGCCTTTTTTCGTTTTGTAATCAACACTGATCAGCTTTTGCTCACCCGTTACAAGGTTGCGCCAGTAAACATTTACCATTGATCCGGCATCCACACCGGCAACGAGATTAGTGGCCGATGAGGTATAGGCAATTTCACCCGTTGTCAGAGAGGGTTCAAAACTTTCACCATTTGCTTCCTTTCCATCGGTACCAATACTTATACGTTGGATCTTTCCTGAATTGCCTTCCCAAATAAAAACATCTTTGAACCCATTTTTGTCGCCATCAACCAGGTTTGTGGCGTATGACTCAAAAGCGATCGTATGCCCGTCGATGGCCATGGAAGGGGCACCGCTGTCGCCATTTCCTTCTTCTCCATTTAGACCAACACTAATCAGTTTGGTTATTCCGGTGTTACGATCGCGCAAAAAGACCTGCCGATATTTCCCGGAGGCTCCACAAAATTTGGCGCTGTTCGAAACAAATGCTACATATCGTCCTTCCTCCTTTTCCCCACCAGCCACAACCGGCAAATTGCTCTCATAGAAAGTACTAAAATTTGCATCCTTCGTACTTCGGCTGATAAGATCATATTTGTAATCACATTCAATTACAACGGGATTTCCAGACATTGGAATTATGCCTTGACTATTGGTTATTTTGCTAACCATTGCTGGTGATAGCGACTTAATAGTAACATTATATTTCGTTGCGTTTGCAAGTGGTTTAGTAAATTTGAATGAATTAGGAAGGGCCATTCCGGTGTCTTTCTTTGAGACTAATGTCAGAATCTCTGCATTGCTGTTTTGTAAAACCAGGTTTGTTCCTGCGGGTGCGATAAGAATCCCATGAACCATTGAGCTATTTTGAGCCTGCAATTGCAGTGCAATCAGGCATAAAATCAACGCGGAGGTTGTTTTTTTCATTTTTTAGCGGGATTTGTAAGATTTTTATTTTTTGGAAAAGATCTATTTTGATTCCTGCCAATACAAGTTAATTACTGATAGAAGTTTAATGAACTGACAGTTAATTGTAATACGTCTATAAAAATGCAATTGTTACAATTTTAATTGATAATAAAAATTCATTTTGAGTTTCAATAAATAGGGTGTTTTTTTCGGATTGTTATGCGTTTAATTCCTAAATTGTTAACTTTCGAAGTTGTAATAAAAGCTGTTTTGAATAGTTAACGAGTTTTTCACCAAAGATCAGACAAAAGATGGAGAATAATTTTACATTTATAAATGGGGAGTATGTTCCATTTAATCAGTCATTTCTGCATGTTTCAGATTTAATAATCACTAGAGGTTATGGCGTATTTGATTTTTTCCTTGTAAAAAATTCGATTCCCACTTATTTGTCATTTCATCTCGACAGGCTTCTTAACTCTGCCTCCTTATTAAATCTTGATCCACAGTATACGAAGGAAGAGCCGACCGAGATCGTTTATGAAATAATTGAAAAGAATAAATATAAAAATTCATCCGTTAAAATTCTAATCACGGGAGGTAATTCTATGGATGATTTTTCGCAACTGAAAACCTCTATTTTGGTGATTAATAAACCTTTCGAAGTCGTAATTTCTGATGCTATATTGAACGGCGGAAATCTGATTACCTCTAATTATCAGCGTGATATTCCTGAAGCAAAAACGGTTAATTATATTCGGGCATTAGGTGTGGCAAAACAAATCACCGAATCAAACGCTGCCGATGTTATGTATTTAGATAGAAACTGGGTGCGTGAGTGCTCAAGGTGTAATGTTTTTATCGTGAAAGATAAAATTATCTATACTCCTAAATCGAAGATGCTAAAAGGGATTACTAGGAAAAGGATTTTAAGCCTGGATGGCTTCAATGTGCAGGTGAAAGATTTTAAGTTTAAAGATTTACTCGCTGCTGATGAGGTATTTATAACGAGCACCACAAAGGGCGTTATGCCAATAACCAAAGTGAATGCCAATATTATTTCAAATGGAAAGGTCGGTTCCGTGACAAAAGCAATACAAGATTTAATTATGAAGTGATAATAACACGTACCTTTGCCTTCTTATTTTTAATTGCAAGTTGCTGTGAGACGGATCTTGTTTTTTTTTCCTTTAGTCATTTTTGTTATTGCTCTGTTGGACGGATGTGCTTCCTTAAAGCCTCAAATGCCGGTCGAGAGTTACAAATATGTACCAGCTAAACCAGAAACCTCTATCGTTAACCTCCATGCCGATCTGGAGATTGCAAAGCTGGAAGAACTTATTAACCGTCAGGTTGACACTCTTTTATACGAGGACAAAAGCTTTGCGGATAACGACGGAGATAATCTGGTAATGAAAGCATGGAAGAACGGAACGATAAAGATGTCGTTCGACGAGGATATTCTTTCCTGGGAAATTCCTTTGCGCGTAAATCTAAAAAAGGCCATCGCAATTTTTGCTTTTAATCTTCCGATAGCGAATATTTTGGAGGCCAATGGAGAAATAAACCTGAAATTCAACACCAAATTGACTGTCAATCGAGATTGGAGCATCCAGACAAAGACCACACCGAATGGCTACGATTGGATAAAAAAGCCTTCTCTGAAAATAGGGGGATTCACAGTTCCTGTAAAAACGATGGCGGATGCATTGCTATATGTTAATTTGGATAGCTATTCAAAAGAGATAGACAAGGCTATCGCCGGAAGCTTCGACTTCAGAAAATATGCTGAAAAAGTATGGCAGATGATGTTTGAACCCTTTAAAGTACCCGGAAATTACAACACTTGGCTTTCGATAACTCCCTATTCTGTATCGCTTTTGC
Organism: Bacteroidales bacterium; assembly: GCA_038325635.1. Lineage (GTDB taxonomy): Bacteria > Bacteroidota > Bacteroidia > Bacteroidales > Prolixibacteraceae > CAINVV01. Next base: position 4,749 of record JBBQJE010000059.1, on the reverse strand, counting down.
CTGTCAAAGGTTCCAAGGGATATATTCGTTTTCGTACAGCCATTACCTCTGATGTTGAGTGTTTGCTGGATAAACAGCCGCAATCAGGTAAGGTTACGGCTCTGCCAACTATTCAGCCACTGGAATTGTCGGCTGATACGTTTAGGATCAACCTTCTCACGGATATACCTTACCCAACAATTGAAAGGATGACACTTGAAGTGGTACATGATTCTGTATTTTCTTTTGGCAAGAAACGCCTAACTTTTGAATCATTCAGAATTTACGGTACGAATGGTAAAATGGCCATTGAAACCAATGTGAAAGGGAGTGTTAACGGAACCATTTACCTGACTGGCACTCCTGTTTTCAATGTCGCAGACACAACCTTAAGGGTTAAAAATCTAAAATTTGATCTGAAGACGAAAAATATGATGATGAAATCGGCCAAATGGCTATTAAACGGCAAAATTGAAAGGACGCTCACAAAAGCAATCGCTATTCCGTTTAATAGCAATGTTAAGGAGATTGAAAATCAGCTTTCCGGTTTTCTTCATAAGTATCAATTGGGTTATGGATTCGAAATAAATGGAAAATTAAATCGTATGACTGTTTCAGATTTGTTGCTTACCCCGGAATCTGTAAAGGCGAATATCGTCTTTTTAGGGACTATCTCCATTGGAATTGGCGAGGTGTCAGTGGGAAAGTGAGAATTGGTAGAAAGTACTATATTTAGCCTTCAATATTTATTATTTAGTTTCATGGAAAATTACCACATGACTCCTGAACAATTTCGTCAGGAGGGGAAAAAAATTGTCGACTGGATAGCCGATTATTATGAGCAGATTGAAAAATATCCAGTTCTTTCCCAAGTAAAACCAGGTGATATTATCAAACAATTGCCCGCTGAGGCTCCTGTAACCGGCGAGTCATTTGATGCTATTCTTAACGATGTTGACAATATATTGATGCCGGGAATTACCCATTGGCAATCACCCAATTTCTTTGCCTACTTCCCTTCCAACACTTCTTTCCCCGCAATTCTTGGTGATATGCTATCTTCTGGATTAGGTGTACAGGGGATGATTTGGGCCACAAGTCCTTCTGCTACCGAACTTGAAACACGGGTAATGGATTGGTTGGCCGATATGATGGAACTTCCTGCAAGCTTTCGATCTACATCATCCGGTGGAGGGGTCATTCAGGATACTGCCTCGTCTGCTGCATTGACAGCAATTGTTGCTGCGCGCGAAAGGGCAACCGGCTTCGTTTCCAACGAAAAGGGGATTACGTCAAAATTGACCGCTTATATATCCACACAAACTCATTCTTCCTTCGAGAAAGCAATAAAAATTGCAGGTATTGGCAGAGAAAATATGCGTTTGATTGAGGTGGATGAAAATTTTGCCATGCGGCCGGATTTGCTGCAAGCCCAAATTACAAAAGATAAGAAGGACGGTTTCTTGCCCTTTTTTATTGGGGCAACGATCGGAACCACCTCCTCCAACGGAATTGATCCACTGCGAAAAATTGGAATCATCTCGAAGGAGGAAAACTGTTGGCTGCATGTCGACGGCGCCATGGCAGGAACTGCACTGCTTTGTCCTGAATTCAGGCATTTTGCCGATGGAATGGAATTGGCCGACAGCTTCTGCTTTAATCCGCACAAATGGATGTTTACCAACTTTGATTGCAACTGTTTCTGGATCTCAGACAGGAAACATCTGATAAGCACTTTCTCTATTTTACCCGAATACCTGCGGAATAAGGCGACCGATTCGGGCGAGGTTTTTGACTACCGCGATTGGCACATTCAACTTGGCCGCAGGTTCCGTTCACTAAAACTATGGATGGTTATTCGTCATTATGGGGTGGAAGGATTACGGTTTCATATCCGAAAACATGTCGAATTAGCTCAGTTATTCACACAATGGGTGAGAAAATCTACTGATTTTGAGCTTCTTGCCGAGCCGCCGCTCAATCTGGTTTGCTTCCGATTTAAGGGTAGCGATGAGCAAAATATGGAAATGATGAACAACATCAATCAAGAGGGAAAAATCTATTTCACTCACACAAAATTGAATGGTCAAATAGTTCTGAGGATGGTGATTGCACAGACAACTACTTCATTTGAAAATATAGAACTTGCCTGGAAACTTTTACAAGCAGAGTCCAAAAAATTTTAAATCAGGATTATCAGGAATATAAATATCTCTTAATACTACGTTTGGGTGTCTTGACGAATTCTTCGGGGTGTATCTCGAATTTGGAAATATTCATGTACGAAGGCACTACCGCATTAATTTCTTTCAGATGTTGCCTGAACAGATTTTGCAAGTCTTCAGTTGCTAATTTATTGGCTTCAACCACATCGGCATCCGGATAAATGAGGACAACAAGCTTATCATCCTCGCGTTGCACAATCAGTGATTCTCCGATGGCAAATCTGTTGTTGAAATAGGCTTCCAATTCCTCCGGGTAAATATTTTTGCCACTGGCACCCAGTATCATATTTTTGATGCGACCTTTGATGAAGATATTTCCCTCCAGGTCTATTATTCCCATGTCACCACTATGCAGCCATCCTTCTGCATCAAGCATTTCGCTGGTTGCTTTCTCGTTTTTGTAATAGCCAAGCATCACATTGTCGCCACGCATAATGATTTCGCCAACAATTTTCTGCGGATTAGGGGATTCAATTTTTACCTCCAGAGTATCAACCGATATCCCGGATGATCCAAGTTTTATTTTGGATGCAGGGGCATAACTGATTAAGGGTCCGCATTCAGTCATTCCATATCCCACCGTGTAAGGGAACTTAATTTTTCTGAATAACAGCTCCGCTTCAGGGTTAAATGCTGCTCCCCCGACTACAATTTCCCGGAAATTTCCGCCAAAGAAATCTGTTAGTTTAGCCTTTATCTTTGCATATATGATAGTCCGAATAAGTGGTATATGAAGCAAAATCTTCATGATAGGCTTGCTAATTGTAGGCAGAATTTGCTTTTTGTATATTTTCTCTACTATTAATGGAACAGACAATACAAGGGCAGGCCGTATCTCCTGAAAGGCTTGAATTATTATCTTAGGGGAAGGTGTTTTCGTCAGAATGGTGATATGGCAACCAATGCTGAATGGAAAAATAAATTCAAAAGCACACCCATAAGCGTGCGCTAATGGAAGAAACGAAACGATTGAATCTCCTGGCTTAAGAGGCATATTTCTTTGGGCGTAACGAATATTGGCAGTTAGACTGTTGTGTGTGAGCATAACACCCTTGGAGAAACCCATGGTTCCCGAAGTATAGCTAATCACTGCTAATTGATCATTAGTTACAACGGGAAAGTTGTAGTTACCGGATTCTATTCCATTTGGATATTTTTCATTAAACAGGAGGTCTTCCGATTTTACAATTTCTACAATCGCTTCGTTGGCAGAATATAATAATTGATTATTGGTCAAGGATAGAATTGCTTTTATGAGCGGTAATTTTTGCAGGTCCAAATCCTGAAATAAATTATCGGAACATAGTAAGACCACGGAATCGGAATGATTAATAATATGGTGTAAATCTTCCGATTTAAAATCCGGTAAAATAGGAACGATAACTGCGCCATAAGTTATAACAGAAAGGTACCCGATACACCATTTGGCTGAGTTTTTGCCTAAGAGTGCAATTTTGTCACCTTGCCGGATGCCGGCTTTTTCTAACAAGAGATGGAATTTAAGTATTTGCTTTGCAACTTCCGAATAGGTAAAACTTTCCCCTTTGTAATCGGTAAGGGCTGTAATGCTTTGGTTTTTTTTAAGACTATCTTCGATGTAGTCTACTAAGTGCTCGCTTAACATAAATTAATTTTATAGTTAGTTTAACAAAGTAAGTAAAATAGAGACAGATAACTACCTATTTATCTATAAATTTGAGGAAATTTCATTTTCTGAATCATTTACCCTAAATCGCGTGATTTTATATGGCTGCTGGCAATTGTTTGTTTGCTAGATCGGTAATTTACGATACACTAAATTTTTTAGCTTCTAATTTTGACAAATCAGAGGTCAGCGATTGTTGCGCAAGATGATTATGACGGACAGCCAAGTCTGTAGCGGCCGTTTTTTTCTGTATTTTTGTGCCATGATAAAATCACATGACACCTCCGTAAAGAAGGAGAAAGTTATCCTGGTCGGTTTAATTTATGGGAAGCAGGATGAAAGGGTAGTAAAAGAATACCTCGATGAACTCGAATTTTTAGCTGAAACTGCTGGTGCGGAGATCTACGAGCGCTTTACCCAACGCCTGGTCAATCCTCATCCTGCGACCTTTGTGGGTTCGGGAAAGTTGCAGGAGATTTTAGATTTCGTGACGGTTCATGAAATAGATTCGGTCATTTTTGATGATGAACTTTCGGCAACACAGCTTCGAAACATCGAGAAGGTAATTGACTGTAAGATCCTGGATCGTACGAATCTGATTCTGGATATTTTTGCCAAGAGAGCTCAGACGGCTCATGCAAAAACACAGGTAGAACTTGCTCAATATCAATACCTGCTGCCCCGTCTTACTCGCATGTGGACTCACCTCGAGCGGCAACAGGGTGGTATTGGTATGCGTGGACCGGGAGAATCACAAATTGAGACGGACAAACGGATAATTCTGGATAAAATCTCCCTGCTAAAGAGTGATCTGGCTAAAATTGACAAGCAAATGTCGGTACAGCGGAAGAATCGCGGTAACATGGTTCGAGTGGCCTTGGTCGGTTATACCAATGTTGG
>JBBQJE010000058.1:0-15535 GCA_038325635.1 Bacteroidales bacterium | reverse complement strand
CCATTGTTTATTTTCCGGCAGATAACTTAGAATGTAGCGTTGTTCCTCCGTTTCATTGGCTTTAAGATTTAGTTTGGAATTATCTACCGCGCATAAACCTATCAAGGATAATACTGTTTTATCATTGATTTTTGTCTTGATCTTGAACTGAAAGTCGTTGTAAGTGGGGAGGAATGGAAGTTTGAGGGCACTAAAAAGAAACTGAAGATAGGATCTTCGTACTGAAGCTAAATAGGTGGTTTTGGGGGAGATTGGTCCTTCAGACGAAAAAGCAAAGTCGGAGGCACCAATAGTTGTGCGAAATTTCGGTTTTTCAGTGTTGGCGTTTTTCTGGGAAAATACCAGCACAGAGCTCATCGAATTGCCGTAAGCAGCAGGAAAAGCTCCAGAGTAAAAATTAACCTCCCGCACAAAATCAACATTGATGATTCCTACTGGTCCTCCTGAAGCCCCCTGTGTGGCGAAGTGGTTGAGGTTCGGAATTTCAACACCATCAAGATAGAATTTATTTTCGCTGGGACCTCCACCCCTGACAATCACATCATTTCTAAATGAAGCGGCAGAAGAAACACCCGGAAACGATTGGATAACTTTAGTGATATCCCGGTTGCCTCCAGGATTTTTTTCAATTTCATCGATTCCAATTGTTCGTAAGGACGTTGGGCTTTCGTCCCTTTTCGGGAAAAATGATGGCCGCACAGTGACTTCTTCTAAACGAATCTCGTCTTCTTCTAACGGAATATTAATGGTGGCGCCTGCTGCCTTAGTAATTCGGAAAGTCTCAGAGATATACGTTTTGAATCCAATGGCTGAAATTTTCAGCTGATAAAAACCCGGTTCAACTTGTTTGAGTAAGAAATTGCCACTGATATCGCTGCTGGTTCCGGTTACCGTATTTTGAATAATGACAGTTGCGAATTCGACTGGTTCATTGTTCTTTGCATTGTAAATGCGACCTTTAATTGTTGATGATGATGGTTGAGCAATTAGTGTTATGCTGCAAAAAAGAGTTATGATAAGTAATATGTTTTTCATAAAGAATTATTGTTGTATTACCACCTTAACGAGTAAATCACAAATAGGTTAACAATTCAATAAATAGAAAGAATATAAATAATATCTTTATGGCTCTGTGATTTGTTTAACATGGCATCATCCTCTATTTTTGGCAAGATATTCAGAATAGGAACATTCCTCAATATTAATTAATACAAGTTTATATGAGCAGTTTCATGAGCGCCTCCATCGGGCGAAAATTTTTAATGAGTATTACAGGTCTTTTCCTGATCTCATTTCTCTGCATACACCTCACTTTGAATCTGTTCCTGACTTTTGATGATTCTGGTAACCTATTTAACATGGCTGCTCATTTTATGGCAACTAATCCTGCTATCAGGATAATGGAGCCAATTTTGGCACTTGGATTTGTGGTTCACATCATCTGGTCGGGTTGGATTACACTCGAAAATATGAGGGCTCGTCCGCAGAAATATGAATACGGCGACCAATTACTTTCTTGGTGGTCGCCTGCCAAAAACATGTTCATCCTTGGTGGCATGGTGATGATTTTTCTAATCATTCACATTACCAATTTTTGGGTGAAAATGAAATTTATCGGCGATCCGTTATTAAATCCGGTTTCTGTTGGAGGAGTTGAAATGCACAACGCCTACGCCTTGGTAAGCAACCTGTTTCTCAACAAAGCTTACGACCTGCTTTATATTTGTGGAGGAATCCTGATAGGTCTACATATTAGTCATGGGTTTTGGAGTGCTTTTCAAACTATTGGCATAAGTAATCAGATCTGGCTGAAAAGGTTGAAGTGTCTGGCTATCACGGTAGGGATAATTTTTGCGGTAGGATTTTCTTCCATTCCTATTTACTTTATGATTAAATTCTAAACTGACATTCAAAGTATCCAAGATATGAGCGAACTGAATTCAAAAATACCTGCCGGATCAATTGCCGAGAAATGGACCAACCATAAGGCAAAAATTAAAGTTGTTAGTCCGGCGAACAAACGTAAGCTTGAAGTAATTGTTGTTGGAACTGGTTTAGCGGGAGCATCAGCAGCAGCTTCATTGGCAGAACTGGGATATAATGTGACTGCTTTCTGTTATCAGGATAGTCCCAGAAGGGCGCACTCGATTGCTGCTCAAGGCGGGATCAACGCTGCAAAAAATTATCAGAACGATAATGACTCTGTTTATCGTCTGTTTTATGACACCATAAAAGGTGGAGATTACCGTTCCCGCGAGGCCAATGTGCACCGTCTGGCCGAAGTCTCGCCAAATATCATCGACCAATGTGTTGCGCAAGGGGTTCCATTTGCGCGTGAATACGGCGGCACATTATCAAACCGTTCTTTTGGCGGGGTATTGGTTAGTCGTACGTTTTATGCCCGCGGTCAGACAGGTCAGCAACTTTTATTAGGAGCCTATTCTGCCCTGAACCGCCAAATTAATGAGGGTGGTGTAAAGATGTATACCCGCCACGAGATGCTGGATTTGGTCGTTATCGACGGGAAAGCACGAGGTGTTATTGTTCGGGATATGGTTTCGGGAGAGATAAAACGATTCGGAGCACATGCGGTTGTTTTGGCCACAGGCGGTTACGGAAATGTATTCTTCCTCTCAACCAACGCAATGGGCTGCAATGCTTCTGCATCCTGGGTGGCTTATAAAAAGGGAGCTTTCTTCGCTAACCCTTGTTACGTGCAGATTCACCCTACCTGTATTCCGGTGCATGGATCACAACAGTCAAAGCTGACACTCATGTCCGAATCATTGCGTAATGATGGCCGTGTTTGGGTACCCAGAAAAGCTGAAGATGCAGAAAAATTGAGAAAGGGCACGATTAAGCCCAATGATATTTCCGACGAAGATCGCGATTTCTATCTTGAGCGCAGATATCCATCTTATGGAAACTTGGTTCCGCGCGATGTGGCCTCAAGAGCTGCAAAGGAAAGATGTGATGCAGGTTTTGGCGTTAACAAGGAAGGCATGGCCGTTTTTCTTGACTTCAAATATGCGATTGCGCGGCTTGGGAAAGAAACTATTGCAAAACGCTACGGCAATCTTTTCCAGATGTATGAGAAAATTACGGACGTAGATCCATATCAAGAGCCAATGCAGATCTATCCTGCTATCCATTATACGATGGGTGGTACCTGGGTTGACTACAACTTGATGACCTCTATTCCAGGGCTTTACTCCTTGGGGGAGAGTAATTTTTCAGATCACGGAGCAAATCGTTTGGGTGCTTCTGCTTTGATGCAAGGATTAGCTGACGGATATTTTGTATTGCCTTATACCATTGGCGATTACCTTGGAAATGAGATCATGGTGCCAAAGATTAATACAAATCTTCCGGAGTTTGAAATTGCAGAAAAAGCGGTAATTGGGAAGCTGGAAATGCTTTTCAACATCAAGGGAAAGACCCCTGTGGATCATTTTCACAAACAACTGGGAGCAATTCTATGGGATCATGTTGGTATGTCGCGGAATGAAGCCGGACTGAAACAAGCCATTGAGGAGATTAAAAAGTTAAGAAAAGAATTTTATTCTGACTTGTTAGTGCCTGGAGAGCTGAAAAATGTTAATCCTGAGTTAGAGAAAGCCGGACGAGTTGCGGATTTCCTCGAATTGGGTGAATTATTAGCTCGCGACGCTCTTAACAGAAATGAGTCTTGCGGAGGGCACTTCCGGGAAGAATCATCAACAGAGGAAGGTGAAGCAAAACGCGACGACGAAAATTTCGCTTATGTGGCTGCCTGGGAATTTAAGGGGGTTGATGAAGTACCTGTTCTCCACAAAGAAGATTTGGTTTTCGATACAATCCAGTTAACCCAAAGGAGTTATAAATAATTATTGTTGACAGAAAAAATCGATAAAATGGCAGATATAATTCTTAAAAAAATATATGTAAAGGTTTGGAGGCAGAATAGTCCAAAAGCCAAAGGACGCTTTGAAACCTATCAGGTTGAAAACGTGTCGCAAGGCACCTCTTTTCTGGAGATGATTGACATCCTGAACGACAAATTAATAATGGATGGCAAAGATCCGATTGCTTTTGACCACGATTGCCGCGAAGGAATTTGCGGAATGTGCTCCATGTATGTGAATGGCCATGCACACGGGCCGGATTCGGAAGTGACTACCTGCCAATTACACATGCGTAAATTCTCTGAAGGTCAGACAATTGTCGTAGAACCTTGGCGTGCTGCAGCGTTTCCGGTTATCAAGGATGTGATGGTAGACCGAACTGCCTTTGAAAAAATTCAGCAGGCTGGCGGTTACGTATCTGTTAACACGGGCGGAGTGCCGGATGGCAACGTTATTCTCATTGGTCAGGATGATGCAGAAGAGGCCATGGATGCTGCCGCTTGTATTGGATGCGGCGCTTGTGTGGCTACTTGTAAAAACTCTTCAGCGATGCTATTTGTTGCAGCAAAAGTATCTCAGTTAGCCAAGTTGCCCCAAGGAAAAATTGAGGCAAAGAGGCGTGCCAGAGCAATGGTGGCAAAAATGGATGAACTAGGCTTCGGTGGATGCACAAATACCGGCGGGTGCGAGCTCGCATGTCCGAAAAGCATATCAATTGCACACATTGCAAGACTTAACAGAGAGTACCTATGCGCTAAACTTTCAGAGTAAGAATCGTACGATTGTTCATAACATAAAACGCTGTCTTCGGATGGCGTTTTATGTTATGAACAATAGATAGTTTATAACTCTTGACTACAATAAGTGCACGAAGAATATTAAATTTTTCATAATATCTATCTTCGCAACGGACGGATGGAAATTCTTCCATAAATTAGATAATATGCCTTATAGAAGACTACCAAACACAGATCAGGCAAGATTGAGAGCCATTAACACTGCAATTTTGATGGGCCAAAAAAAAAGCGCCGATGAGCTTGCCTTCTCCGATGGCACTCTTAGCCGGTTAAGAGCCTTTTTCCCCATATTCGAAACGAACCTCATCCATCATAAACTTGCCAGATCTCAACAGGATAAAAACAGCCGATCCTATTTGGAAATTGTCAGAAAAGCCAGAATATACCTCTCTCATTTTACTCAGATACTGAATTTCTCTATTCAGAGAGGTGATATGAAAGCCGATGTGAGGAACTTCTACGGAATGGTAGGCGACAAGAAATCTCCTTCTCTGATTTTGGAATCAGAACTATTGGAATGGGGCAAGAAAATTATCGAAGGGGAGCATCAGAGAGTGCTTCACGGTGGTAACCCGCTTTATAATCCTTCCATTGCGGTTGTAAAAGTAAAGTTTGATCAATTTGTTGATGCCTATCATTTTCAAAAAACCCTTCAAAGTAATACGGTAAGGTGGACGCAGAAAGTATCCGGGATGCGTGCCGAAGCGGATGGAATAATACTGGATATCTGGAACGAAGTTGAGGAGCATTATGCATCCTTTCCCGAAGATATCAAGCGGGAACGTGCGGCAGAATATGGGGTTGTATATGTTTTCAGGCCGATGGAAAAACAACGCAATACTGTAAGTGTCGGGAATAGTATGAATTACTAAATTGTTTCCGGGTTCAATTCATAGGATTAAGTATCGGCATGATTCGATAAAACATCCATAGGGATATTCATTTTGTGAATAGATCTATGGATGTTTTTATTTTATTAAATTGAGAATCATTTTTGGAACATTCTTTTGTCATGAGGAGTAAAATATAATAGATGAACACTTTAAATGTAGATAAATGGAATTGAAATCGAACGCGCACAGGTGGATACTCGTAGGAATTAACCTCTTTTTGCTTTCATTTGTCCTGACAGGATGCCAGTCAACACCTGCCGTTGAGCAACCATTGCAAAGTGGATACAATTTTTTTGTTCTTTCAGACATGGGTTCCACCTCAAAATATAAGGAAGATTCAGTTGCAAAAATGGTGAATAAGTTATCCAAATCTTTACACCCCAAATTTGTGATTAACCAGGGAGATTTTTTTCATAATTCCGGAGTAAAAGATACACTCGATCCACTCTGGGATTCCCAGTTTGAAAAGATGTTTACAGCGCCGGAATTGAATCTTAAATGGTATTCAATCATTGGAAATCATGAGTACATTGGTAATCCTCAAGCATTGGTGGATTACGGGAAACACAATCTCAGGTGGACAATGCCTGAAAGGAACTATACCTTTGTGCAACAAGTAGATAGTGCCACATCCATTCGTTTTGTTATGATTGATACGTCTCCGTTTGTTGATATGTACCATCGCGACCAAAAATATCTTGAGGTAAAGACTCAAGATCCGGAAAGAACGATTTCTTTTGTAGATAGTGTCTTAGCTAAATCGCATGAAACTTGGAAAGTTGTGGTTGGCCACCACCCTATCTATACGTCAGATTTTGTTCAGGCTAACACCCCTAATTTAATTGAGGAGATTGCTCCATTATTGAGAAAGTACAAAGTAGACTTTTATTTCAATGGGCATGTGCATAAATTTGAACACCTTCAAAGGGATGGAATCGATTACGTGGTGACATCATCCGGTATATACTCACGGTGGACCAATCCTTGGTTTTTTGCTCGTTATGTAAAACGATCTATCGGATTTACCATTTGTAGTGTTACACGGCATGATTTTTCCTTCTATTTTATCAATGACAAGGGAGAAACGCTGTATTCATACCGGAGAAAGAAGAGTTGAGAGGGATTTTAGACAGGAAGACTATTGGACTATTGGATCTCGAAAATTTTACATAAAATGCATCAAATTAATTGATAAATATGAGACTTTTATTGATAAGTAATTCCACAATGCCGGGTGAGGAGTATCTCCGGTATCCGATGCCGGAGATTAAGAGATTTTTAGGAAATCAATCACTCAGAGCATTATTTATTCCATACGCTGCAGTAACATTTTCATACGATGAGTATGAGGCTCGAGTAAAGGAACGTTTTGCAGAAGCTAATTGTCAGATCACTAGTATCCATCATGCAAAGGATATGGCAACAGCCATCGAAGAAGCGGAAGTCATTGTCGTGGGTGGCGGTAATACCTGGCAGTTGGTCAGGAAGATGAATGACAACGGACTATTCCCATTGATCAGGAATCGTGTTTTAGCAGGAATTCCATTTATTGGCTGGAGTGCCGGGTCGAATGTTGCCTGTCCTACCCTCCGAACCACCAACGACATGCCAATCATCGATCCCAAAGGATTCGACTGCTTAAATCTGGTTCCATTTCAGATCAATCCTCATTATCTGGATAAAAATCCGGAAGGACATGGTGGAGAAACCCGCGAACAACGAATCGAAGAATTTTTGGAGATAAATCCGAATATTTTTGTAGTCGGCTTACGCGAAGGAACCATGCTTCGGTTGGAAAATGCAAAACTTTCATTAATTGGATCCAAAACTGTTCGCATCTTTAAAAATGGGAGCGCTCCTTTAGAATTAAGCTCAAAAGATGACTTGAGTTTTCTAATCGATACGCTTGATTTGTAATAAATTGAGGAGATAAGTCCTTCTCAAATTACCTCCCTGTATACTTCAACAATCCTATTCACAATCAAATCTTGATTATATTCAAGATGCATGATTTGTTTTAGTGCAGCGGTCTCATTTTCGTAAAATTCACGATTTGCAATAAATTCATTCAATTCAAGTAGCATATCGGATTTGGTAGGTGCAAAAGCATCCAAATCGACAAAATTAGCATATTGCATCTTTTTCAAATTCGCTCGGGTTACAATTGGCCCTAGATGGTTATATTTGATTGAAAGCAAAGGTACTCCATAAATGAGGCTTTCAATAGCTACCCTTCCAACACCCATCACGAGGTCGGCCTTCGGATATATTTTTGGGACGTCGCAGCAATACCCTTCAAAATGAACTGAATCCCGGTAAGAATTAAATTTTTCTGCCTTCCAATACTGCGTTATTTGATCATATCTGCTTCCTTCTCCAATTATATAGAATATCGAGTCAGGATGACTACAAATAAACTGCGGCCAAACCTCCGATAGGATGAATTTAAGCAATTGAGCATGGTGCAGATCAATCCGGCTGACGTAAAAAAGACGAAACCCTTCTCTATTAGATTTCCGGGTAACCGGTAACTTTGGTATATTAATTCCGTTCGGAATCATCACAACTTTGGATCGTAGTGCTGGTGAGTCCTTTAGATTTTTATAACAGCTTTCCCTTATAGCAATAATCTTGTTGATGTGGTGGCGTACAAATCCAGTTCTTAAATCTGTAAGCCATATACCATGCACTGTAGCAACTATTGGTATTTTGCACCATTTGGCGACAAGGGTACCCAGAAAAATTGGAAATCTCTGATGTGAGTGAACGATATCAATCCTTTCGCTGCGGATTAATTTCAGTAATGAAAAGAAATGGAAAATCAATTTCCAGTCAGCAAATCTTACAACCGTGTGCACAACTGATGGATGCAAGCGATCGCTTTGAAACCCGGGTCCGGTGATGAGCCAGACCCGGTGCCCGTGATCGGAGAGAGCATTGGCCAATTCACATACATGGTTCTCTGCACCTCCGAATTGAAAGCGTTTGACTAAAAGCAAAACATTCAATTTTCTCAAAAAAGGATATCTTTGTTGATGTTCATGTTGCTTTTGGAGTGGTCTTTAGCGTAATCAAAGATTAGATCTCCGTTTAATTTTTTGACAGTTATGCTGTTCAACGGAAACCAGACTATGGCTTTTCCAACTTTGGCTCCGGAGATAAAATCAATTCGGGCATCTCCCTCAGGTGTATATACCATCTTCATGTTCGCTTCGTTCTTCACCTTCAGCATATCGAACTCCAAGTACTTATTATCAAGATTCCTTATGGTGACAATCCCGTTGCTGTTCTTCAAAAACTCGACTACAGCCAAACTTTTGTATAGGGATGGACTCCTTGTTTTAAACGTTGGATTATATTTATCAAGAGTCGCTTGCACAACTTGCCCAGTCAATTTTGATTCAAATTCGTTCAACATTTGGAAAACAGCAAATAGTCCGGCAACGCCTTTGTCGTAACCACTTTGAATGAGCTTATCATTTTTATCCTTAAGAAGGGCTGAAAGATCATATTTAGACTCTTCATTAACTTCCCCGATTCGTTTAATCATCCCCGGAAGGGTGCTAAATCCGCCCGTTGCCAGCAAATTATTTTTCTCGTCGAGCATCAGCATGTTTTTCCAGAACATGTTCTGCTGAGGCAGATAATCCGTGCCTAGCAGTTTACCGTTGGTATCCAGCCTGACCTGGTAATAGATATTTTCACGGGTCTTCACCTCATCAAAAAACACAGGAGTAAGCCAATTAACAACACCTCCGGGTTTCATTGAAAGGAGGAAGAGGGATTGTTCAGGTTTGTCGGACTTAATACTTTTGCTCTCAGCTTGGAAACTACCCGAAAAGTTACCAGAGATAATGAAATTACCGGAAGGGTCTTTTACAATTCCTGTAACATATTCTGCCCCACTACCTTCCAAGATTTTCATCCAATTGAGATTCGTTTCCGAATTAAAAGAAGCAATAAACAGATCTCGTCCGCCCGTGGGATTAACAGGCGCCAGACCTAGAGAAAAGGATTTATCAAACCATCCTGTCAGGATTATATTTCCTTGTCCATCAGGTACATCACATTTCCCATCACCTGGAAATCCGCCTTTTTGGGTGACTTTATCCCAAATTTTTTCGGCCAGAAGATCATCTGCATTGATGCTGGGTCTTTGAATAATCTCGCCCGATTTCCCAGCAAACTGCGGCATGCACCGTCCAACAGGAGCCCCAATAAACGTACCATCACAAATCGTATATTTTTTTTGTTTTGAGTACACGAAATCCCCAGGTACATCCGATTGGAAAAGAACGGCGGTACTTACATGGCCGGGGAAGATTATTCCAACCACATCCAGTTTGGCAATGTTGTAAACCAGCCAGGAAAGAAGGGCTGCCCGGTCGTCGCAGTCACAATATGGATAATAGAATATTTCATCCGGGAAATCCCACTTTTCGTAACCGAACTGTGCCTGGTCTGTTTTGTAAGGGAAGGCCTTCTGCGTGAATTCCAGTAATATAGCGACAGTTTCGACCGAATTTTTACCTTTAGTATATTTGCCAAAATAATTCATGAGAGACTCCTTCATCAGAGGATTCATTGGGGCGCTCATGGTAACATAAAAATCAGTCTGAGGATAAGTGCTGTAAAATGACATTTCATTCAGCGGTACTTTCATCTCCAATTCGGCAAAATCAGGAGAAAAATTAAATCTTTTTGTTGAGTATTTCTCTTTGAAGTTAAGAGGTTTGTTTACAGCAAGATTCATTCGTTTCTTGGTATCCCCATATTCATCCTCATAGGTCAGCACGGAACCTATCTCCTCGCCAAAATTGGCAATAAAATAGTACTCCTGTTCGTTGAATTTTAGAAACTGACACCCGAATACATTGTTTGTTGATGGAATGAGTAAATACAATTTATTAGCCGAGGCAGAATAAGCCAAACGGCTTTGAAAGCCGGAGACAGTCATCAGAAACCAATTGTACAACGTCTTTGTGTTGTTATTATTTGGAGCAATTTTAGCAGAGAACTGATTTATTAACTGATACATACCCCAGTCGTTCAGGTTCATCTGCTCCTTTAGCAGATTTATTTGTAAGAGCACATCACCGTAATTTGCTTCTGTCATCTTTCGCCAGAATCTGGCTACCTCATTCTGACCCGGTTTCCCCAATGAAAATTCAATCAGGCGAGGATCTGCCTTGATCACCAGATTTTGGCCAAAGAAATCGACCGGGATTTCTAATCTCCTAACAGTTTTATCAGGGATAGGCAGCGGTTGCGGGCGTTCTTGCTCCGCTCTGATTGGCAAAATTACCGGTGGTTCTTTGATCACCACTTTAACTGGAGGTGGTACAACTTTGGGTGGTTCATATTTTGGCAGCTCAGGGGGCTTAGGTGCTTCAGCGGGCTTATTGGCCTTAAAAGCGTCATAACTCACCCATTCTTTCTCAAGGTATTTCGCAAACTCTTCATTCCGTTTCTTGACAAAATCATTGTATTCCTGCTGAAGCTTCTGCATTCCCTCCTGCTGCTCCTTCACATAATTGTTGTACTGCTGTTGCTGTTGCTTCAGGTACTCGTCAAATGTCTGGGCACTTACCGGTAGACAATAGGCGAGCGTCAGAACCAGAATTAGTAATGGGATTTTCTTCATGGTATCCGAAATTTTTAGGTTATACGACTTGAGCTGCGAAAAATACAGGTATCTGGCAAACCTACTGAAAATCAGCTAGGTTTGCCAGATTAATAATCTACCTGTTCCTACTAAAACAAGAACTATTTGGAACTTTTGTCCATCTCCTTGTTGAACTCATTCTTGAATTTTTCATATTCAAAATCGAGTCTCAATTTCTCATCGCCGGAGATTTTCTTTTGGATTCCAACCAATAACTCCTCACCGTTCAATTCCTGTGCAATATAGCATTTATAGGTGTTTTGCTTGGTCTTTGTCAGTTTTTCACAGATAGTAGCTACTCCTGAAAGTTGTTGCTCGACAACTTGACGAGTTAAACCTTCGAAACGGGTTTTGGCTTGTTCAACGTTGTCGATGGCTTTGGAACTGTAGTAGTTGTCTACCACACTCTTAATAGTAACATTTAAAGTTGCAGCCAATTGTTCTCTTGAGTTGGCTTGTGCTTTTTTCTTTGCCAACATCTGATCTGAACTCTCTCCTGAAGCAGTTGCCCTAATTATGCCCTTTTTAGTAAAGAATTCAGGACCATTGCACGGAAGATCAACTATTTCTTCCCCTTTTGGAACCACTTGTTTACTGGATTTGCAACCAGACATGCCGATCATTAATGCAAAGCAAGAGATTCCGATTACCGTTGTAAAAATTCTACTAGTTTTCATTTTGTTAAGTCTAAAGTGTTTGTACTTATTTTAATTAATCATTTATTT
The DNA here is from genome assembly GCA_038325635.1 of Bacteroidales bacterium. Classification (GTDB taxonomy): domain Bacteria; phylum Bacteroidota; class Bacteroidia; order Bacteroidales; family Prolixibacteraceae; genus CAINVV01. Next base: position 3,571 of record JBBQJE010000058.1, on the reverse strand, counting down.
AGAAAAGCCATTTTTTATTGGCCTTTTGCACTTTTTTTTTACCAACCAGTGGTATAATCCATCCGATAAATACGAATCGCAGAACTCTTGCCGGTTTTTACAGAATTATAAAGAATTGAGCCATTCAATTGTTTGACTGGTTTTACCGCGTTAGAAATTTTTGAGATTGGAAGTTCATTTGGGATAGTGACTCTAAGATCGTGTTGTCCTTTAGCACTAAAAGTGTCTGTAACAGGAAGGTCAAGAATGATTCCCAACTCTTTCCATTCTAGTTTCACATTGGTTACTGCGCAAGGACTGTCAAATTTTGATTTAATCGGGATAACGCATACGGCATTGGTCACTTTATCGCCTACCACATCACCACCCTGAATCCGGATGTTTCCGCTAATCATTAATTCTGCTTTCGTCTCAGTGATATTAAAGTAGAACATTTTTTCAGGTCTGGTATTTCCGAAAGAGTAGGTAACCTTTACATTGTTTCCGGGCTCGTCATAGCATTCATCAAAAAGGTAGGATATTTCGCACACATCAATTCCTAGGCGACGATCTTGAATTTTAGCACACTGAGAATTGATGATCGGAATTCGGGCACATCTGACGACCTTATCGCCGATTTTAATACTGAACCGTACCTTCCCAAGTTCACTGCCTGCATCTGCCAGGTATGCCGAGGCCAGCAAGGCTTTGCATCGCTCGATTCCAACTTGGCATTTGCTTTTGCGCTCGTCGATGAAGATGGCTTCCAGTTTTGAAAGCTGGCTCTGGCATTGGATAAGTTCCTCAATGGTGGTATAGGTATCCAACAAGATCAGGACTTTGTCCATCTCCTCAGTGAGGGCTGCATCTTTCGCCCTGAAATCCTGCACCAGATCCTCAAGGTCAAACTGGCTGAATGGGTACTTGACGAAATACTGATACTTAACGGCCTTTGTTTGTTTATCCACCAGCTTCTCCCAGTAAAATGCCACTACATTTGAGGCAGATACTCCTTGCAGATAATCACGCTTTCCGGATTGGGTTGTGATCACATTTGAGAAGCTCTGATAGAGTTCATTCAGCTTATTGGCCGTGAGTTCGGTGGTTTTAGAAACAGACGTAGAAGATATAAAATCTGCCACTGCCGTAGTAATCTGAGCTTTCACATTCACCATGGCGTTATCTTTGGCATCTTCAACGGCTACGCCATTCCCGATTCCCACAATAAAGCCCTTTTCCATGCTCATGGTCCAATTGGGTTTCTTTCCGCTTTTATCCGAGACAGAGTACTGGGCTAAAAGTGTCAGTGGAAAAATCACCGTACAGAGGAAAAACACTATTTTTTTCATTGCACGAAGTTTATTTGTTTAAAGGTAGATTTTTGAACTTGAAGAAGTTGTCATTGATGTAGAAACGGAGATATTTGATTTCGTTTACTTTCGGGAATTCACAAATAACTTCCGTGTTTACCTCCGGCAGAATTGTCACATCAAGATAGTTATTACTTTCTCTGGATCCGATTTTTGTCATCGTATTGCGCTTCTCGTCACCGTTTTCGTTAATCAGCATCGTTTCATACAGACGGTACATCTTCTGCATATAATCTTCGGAATTTTTGTTGATAAGCTCGAAATAGGCATATATTTTTTCACCTCTGACAACAGCGCTCTTGAACCTTAGGGATATTTTATTGCCTATATCAATTGTCTGACCACCTGTGTATTCTGGTTCCTTGTCCATTTTTGCTTTACTTTCGGTCGTATAGATGATAGGCATATTGCGACCTATTTCGCTGGCTACCTCATTGGCTTTGTCGAAGCATTCGCGACAGACAGGAGGAACAGAATTTAGCAAGCCCAGAGAAGCGACCCAGTTGCGTTGATCGGCAAAACTTTTACCTCTGGAGATGACTAGATCACAATTTGCATTGAAATACTCCACAATGGCTTCTTTCCCTTTTTCCATCATCGCCTTCCACTTACCGTTTCGAATGTTAATTTCGCTAAAAGCATTGTTGTAGGCCAGTTGATCGGTTCTACCTGCACCCTTCAATGCCTGAGAAGCGGTGGCATAAACATTTCCGGTGTACCGGTCGGCCAGATTAAATACCACCTCCATATTGTAGGTGTAAATTGGAGGAGCTGTAGGGGTTACCTCATTGCTAAGCACCATCAGTTGAGGCGTCATGATAAACAAGGGTGCATCATCCAGGGCACTCATTCCATTCAGTCCAATAATTTGCCTCATCTTACCCAGAAGCATATCCTGCGCACCTTTTGGCATGTTCTTCATGGCCTCCGGAATTGTAGGTGCAATTGCAATCCGGGCAAAATCGTCACTGGCACCCATGCTGTTTTGTCCCTGGGCATTTGTGAAAAACAAGGAGCAGAGAACCAAAAAAACGAAGGTGTATTTTAAATTTTTCATAGTCTGATTATTGATTATTTTTCTCCTATAATTAGCCATGCCTCGCCCAACCCGCGTTGATAAATCTTGTTATCAAGATTAAAGGGAGGACCGGCAAGGAATTTGCTCAAGTTTGAAATATACCTGCGGGTATCCATAGCAACCTCGCGTCCATTGAGGGTAAACATCATTGGAATACGCACTTGTTCAAAACGCATCATGGTTGCAGTGGCGTCAATCGTTGAGAACCTTCCGCTTACGGTATTTTCGGTAAACCAATTTTCTATATGAAAACTAAGCTGGTCATTGGTGCCTTTGTAATCAAAGTCCTGCTCAAAATCGACACCTGCATTATCCCAAACCCTCAGAGAAATAGCGACTTCACGTCCGTTTTTAAACATGTCGTCGAAAAAATTGGTCAACTGGCCATTGAAACCATCCATGTGGCTCAATACTGCTTCTTCCAGTAAAATATCAGCAGTAGCAGCCGAAGAAGGTTTGCCTGTTCCGGCTGCGGCTGCAACTTGTTTATTGGAATAAGCATCAAGTCCTTTTAGGGCAAAAGTGATGTAATTGTTTGGCCCCTGACGTTTGATGTTGAAATCAATGTCCATGATAATATCCGCCTTTGCGGTCCTTTTCAAGACATCGATTGGTGTTTCCTTGATAGCAGCGCTGGAGCTCTTTGAAGTGAGCATGGAAATTTCTGCACTCTGGGTACTTATACTTTTCAGCGTTTGCTCCAGATCTTTAAGCGGGAAACCTCTTTCCGTCATAATGGCTCCCATTTTAATGATCACCATGCGCATTTCGTCACTACTCTGCATGGCCTTTTTGTAATCAGGAAATACTTCGTCCTTGCCATTGACGTTAACCGTTTCGGTATAGCCATGTGACACACAAAATATATCGCTGGGTACTACCATAATGATAGGTTTTTTTGCCTGTCCCCAGGATACCAACGTGGCCACACACAAGACAATAGATAAAATTGCTTTCTTCATTTCAGGCATTTTTTATTTATTTATATAGTTTTTAGAATCCGGCATCCATTTTTTTCGCTACCCCCTTTTCTTCAAGGTATTTGCGAAGCGCATTAAAATTGATAGAAGCACTGATGGCAACCTTATATCCATGGCTCATTTTTATGTTATCAGATCCGCCTGGGGTTCCATCGGTGGTGAGA
>JBBQJE010000057.1:0-15536 GCA_038325635.1 Bacteroidales bacterium | reverse complement strand
AATGGAATCCATTTTGGATTTTGAAGGTGACTCTGAGGTCATTTCTTCTACCAATCTGAAATTCGAAGCACATTCCATATCCAGCAGGGATTGGTAAATGCGGAATACTTCACTATCCATCAGCAGAATTTTTTTGTATTGGTCATTCGTTAGGCTCAACTCTTTTCGGAGGAACTCATCAGAATTATATTTATCTAACGACTTAGCAGGAGATTGCTTGTTTAGCAGTAAAATAGTGCCAAAAGCGGATACATTTATCACCAACAGAAAAATATTTAGCCATTGGATTATCCTATTTCTTTTTGTTGCTTCCATCTATTTTGAATATTGTTTAAAATAGTTGAACAATGATTTTCTTAAATTAGTTTTTGCCCTATAAATCAATGATTCTACAGACACTTGGCTTAGCCCCATTTGCTCGCAAATTTCCTTCTGAGAAAAATTCTCAAATTTGTGCAATAAGATTACTTTTTTTTGATTTTCTGGAAGTTGGTCCACCGCCTGAAATACGATCCTCCTTGTTTCTGATTGTTCCAGTGTGTGATGCGGTGAATTCTCTTCTGCATGTTTGTGTATTTTGTCTAATTCAGCGGAAGAGGATTCGATGTTTATACTGTTTGTTGTCTTAACAGGATTGTGTTTCCGAAGAAAGCTCAGCGATTTATTATAGGCTATTTTGAAGATCCACCCGGATAGGTCGTTTTCTTTTCTAACAAGACCCAATGACCTAAATACTTCAATGAAAACATCTTGTGATAAATCTTCGGCATCTGTTTGAGATTTTACCAGACGAAAACAGGTGGCGTAAACCATCCTTTGGTATTTTTTCACCAAAGAACAAAATGCCTGTTCATCATTATTCAGGATTTTTTCAACGAGTAATCGATCATCTTCCATCTACATCAAGTACTTACCTTAATCGCCAATCTTAAACCTTCCCCTTGCTCTAGTTTTAAATACCCAATCCTTGGATTTTAAATAGTTGTCAGCTTCTTCACGCGTTAAATAAAGGTCACCTTCTTTTTCCCACCAGGTATAGCCAGTTGATACACCAAGTTTACTGCATCCTTTTATTTTAGCTAAATTAACTTCTTCCATCGCCTTAACCTTGACACTGTCGCTTGCAATCCTAACAATCGTCGTTTTTACGGATCTGCCGTATTTGATCGTATTATCTTTGTTTGCCAAAACTACCAGACCATAACATTCCACTCCTTCCTTTACCCAGACGCCCATTTTTTTCTGTAAAGAATCATTCAACTTTACTACTTCATCCTTAAATTGTATTGTATTATCAGAAGGTTTTTTAGGGTTGGAGTTGCATCCTGTTAAAATCGAGACACTTAGTACTAATAGGAAAATAAAGTTTGACTTCATGGTTAAAATAATAATTTGGTTACGATAGAATAGACGCAATAACCTAAGAAATCTGGCGTTTGAGAATGCCTAAAATGTGGTATTTTTCAAAATGCCAAGAATGGCCAACCTATACTAAAACAAAAATTAATTTTTTCTCAACATCATAAATAGGGAAGTGCCTATGAAAAAGAGTATTGAAGCTGTTATTCCGTAAAGATGAAGAGAAATAATGAAGCCGACCGTGAAAATTAGAAAGATATATTGAATTTTATTTTCCTGCCAGAAGAGGTTTTTAAACTTTAGAGAAAACATTGGAATCTCAGATACCAGCAAATAGGAGAAAATTATAGTGATTAAGACTAAAACCGACGTGGAAAGAAGAAAATTATCAATAGCTGGCACGGTACCATGTTCCTGAATCAGAGCGAGAGAGGAGATGAATAGTGCATTGGCAGGAGTTGGTAACCCGACAAATGAGCTGGTTTGCCGAACGTCGATATTGAATTTTGCTAATCTGAGTGCTGAAAAAATGGGGATAAGAAAGGCACTGCCCAAGATTAGAAGCTGAAAAATGGGTAGAAAGGATGGGTTAACCTCAAGAACGGCGTCTTTTAGTAAGCTGTATTCCAATAATTTGAACATTATAAGTCCGGGAGCCAAACCGAAAGAAACCATATCAGCCAACGAATCAAGTTCTTTCCCCATCGGAGAATACGCTTTTAACATTCGGGCAGACATCCCGTCCAAGAAATCAAATACTGCTGCAAGTATGATCAACAGAACGGCAATTGTAAGTGTTCCTCGGAGGATAAAAACAACGGCAACACTTCCACAGAGAACGTTCAGTGAGGTGATTACATTCGGGATATACTTTTTGATCATTTGATCATGAAATTATAATTCGGCTATAATTGTCTGACTGCCAATTACTTCGTCGCAAAGATCAACATTGACCTTCGTCCCAATAGGAAGAAACAGATCGACGCGTGAACCAAAACGGATGAAACCGAGTTGGTCGTTTTGTGTTACATTCTGATTTTCAACAGGATATGTTAGTATCCGCTTTGCAACAGCACCAGCAATCTGTCGAACCAATACTTCCCTTCCGTCCTCCAAGCGTATTACAGTGGTCGATCTTTCATTTAAAGTGGAGGATTTAGGAAGGTATGCTGCCATAAAATGACCATCGTGGTGCTTGGTATAGATTACTTTCCCAGGAATCGGAATCCAATTAATATGTACATTGTGAACTGTCATAAATACAGATACTTGTAATCTCCTATCTTTAAAATACTCTTCTTCGGTGGTTTCCTCAATTGCAACAATGGTTCCATCGGCAGGGGAGATAACCGACAAAGGAGAAGAGGTGATAATACGGTTGGGAAAGCGAAAGAATCTTATTGTTAACCAAAGGATTGGTAGAGTAGCTAAAAGTATAAAAACTCGGAAAATAGTATCACCAGTTAAACTTACCAGATAGTTGATTATAAACCAAGTTATAATGGCTATAGAAACAATTTTATAGCCCGCTTTGTGTAGCCTCATTCGTTAGTAATTATTTTTCACAAAAATAGTTAATATTTTTTAAGAAATCAGCACTTCGACCCTGTACAATGACTGGTGTTTAAATTCAGAATCGTTTAAGCGAAGAAGTGGATGAGAAGGTAGACGAATGGAGAGGCGAAGATGATGCTATCGAAGCGATCCAATAAGCCGCCATGACCTGGAAGAAACTTGCCCGAATCTTTAATTCCGACGTTGCGTTTGAAAAGTGATTCTACCAGGTCGCCAATTGTACCGGTAATGACAATAACAGTGGCAAAAAGCACCATAAACCAAGGTTCGAAATTTGGAAAATAGTAATTAAGGCCTAAGGCAAAAGTGATGGCTATAACCCAACCACCGAAAAATCCTTCCCAGCTTTTCTTGGGTGAGACTCTTTCAAATAGCCGATGCTTTCCGAAAGTTACTCCGAAGAAATACGCTCCTGAATCATACGCCCATATCAAGATAAAAAGGAATATCAGAAGGGTTGGATCGTATATAGTATCTTCCGGGAAGTTTGGGAAAACGAAATAATTGAAAATGGAGAACGGGTAGATCACATAGACTATTCCAAAGATCGTTACTGCAATATTCTCCAGTGAATTTTTCTTAGCCCTGAAAAGTTCAACTGCAGGGACTATGAATAGAATTGAAAAGAAAATTCCAAATGGGTTAACATCAATAACTCCTTTGGTATTTAGAAATGTTAGAAGAAAAAATAGGCCGCCGATTACTAATCCAATTTTTTTCTGAGGGGAAATGCCGGCAGCCTTTGATAGCTGATAAAATTCATTGAGAATGAAAATTGAAAATAATCCAAAGAGGAGTGCAAAACTCCATGGACCTAGCACGATAGCTCCCAAAAGTACAACAGCAAAGAGCAGTCCGGAGATGCTCCTTTTCGGCATTTCTTTCAAATTTACCCGTTTATTAGTTGTTCTAAGATTCGTGTCGCCTCCACCTCATCCTGCTCCTCGATATAGAGTTCGATATCTCCAAAAGCAGTATAAGAAGAATCTTTCTGGTTGATTATCACAGCATTGATCCCATTCTCTGCCAACAAATCACGAGCGATCAATACTTTGAATTCATCACCCGAAAAGAAAATTTTTTTCCAACCCTTTTCCATGTCATTTATTTATTAGACAACAGCTTTGTCAATCGCCTCGATTGGAGGCGTAACTTCTGTTGTTGGTAATGTTTCCGGCTCTTTTGGCTTATTCCATGGTCTTACTCCAAACACATGTTCGAGATCCTCGGTGAAAATTACTTCACGCTCAAGTAAAAGTTCTGCCAATTTCTTATGACCTTCAGCATTAGCCACAAGAATTTGTTTCGCTCTTTCGTACTCTTTATTGATAATTACATTTACTTCTGCATCAATTATTTCCGCTGTTTTTTCGCTGTACGGTTTAGTGAATGAATAATCGGTTTGACCAGTCGAATCATAGTAACTAACTTTACCAATTTTGTCGCTCATTCCAAAATAGGAAACCATGGCAAAGGATGTTCTGGTAACTTTTTCCAAATCATTTTGGGCTCCGGATGATACCGAGGAGAAAATTAATTCTTCAGCGGCACGTCCGCCTAAGGTGGCGCAGATTTCATCCAGCAGTTGAACTTTGGTTGTGATCTGTCTTTCTTCCGGAAGATACCAAGCTGCGCCGAGTGCTTTCCCGCGAGGGACAATTGTCACTTTTACAAGCGGATGAGCATGTTCCAATAGCCAGCTAACTGTGGCATGACCGGCTTCATGGTAGGCAATCGTTGCCTTTTCATTAACGGAGATAATTTTATTCTTCTTTTCAAGTCCACCGATAATACGGTCAACAGCATCCAGAAAATCTTGCTTTTCCACTACTTCTTTCAGTTTTCTGGCGGCAATCAGGGCAGATTCGTTGCATACGTTGGCAATATCAGCGCCTGAGAATCCAGGAGTCTGCTTCGCCAGGAACTCAACATTCACATCGGTACCTAATTTCAAAGGCCTAAGGTGAACTTCAAAGATTTCTTTCCGGTCGATCATGTCAGGTAACTCGACATGAATTTGACGGTCGAATCGTCCGGCGCGCATCAGTGCCCGGTCGAGGATATCGGCACGGTTTGTTGCTGCAAGAATGATGACGCCTGAATTGGTGTCAAAACCGTCCATCTCTGTAAGCAATTGGTTCAGTGTATTTTCACGTTCGTCGTTTGAGCCCATATTCGGATTACGGCCACGAGCCCGACCAATGGCATCTATCTCATCGATAAAAACGATGCACGGCGATTTCTCTTTGGCTTGTTTGAAAAGGTCACGTACCCTGGAAGCACCTACTCCTACAAACATCTCGACAAAGTCGGATCCTGACATGGAGAAGAAAGGCACTTCGGCTTCACCGGCTACAGCTTTGGCCAGCAATGTTTTACCTGTTCCCGGAGGGCCCACAAGCAAGGCGCCTTTGGGGATTTTACCTCCTAGTTTTGTATAGCGTTCCGGATTTTTAAGGAATTCAACAATTTCCTGTATCTCTTGCTTGGCTTCCGCCAATCCTGCAACTTCTTTAAAAGTGGTGGAAACTCTCGATTCTTTGTCGAAAACTTTGGCCTGAGATTTCCCTACGCTGAAAATATTTCCTGCGCCACCTCCGCCTTTGCTCATCTTGCGGAATATCCAGAAGTAAAAGAATACAAGAATAAGTATCGGGAAGATCCACTGAAAGATTTCAGAGAAATAGTTGGTACGATTTTCATACTTCAGGGTAATGCGGGCTGCTTCACCAACTTCTTCCTGCTCTTTGGCCAGGTTAGATTCGAAGACATCAACCGAACCAATGTTGAAAGTAAAATGTGGACCGGCCTTAGGAGGTGCAGAAATGTTCTGTTCTAATTGTGCCTTGTATTTCTCATACGAGGCCTCCTTTAGGTATATCTCTGCCTCTGTTTTGTTGACGACCACAATTTTGTCAACATCACCATTTTTAAGCATGGTATTTTTTACTTCACGCCAATTGGTTTCAACTGGCCTGCCTCCTGAACCGTAAAAATTGATCGCCACAACGATAACAAGCAGAATTCCATAAATGTACATGGGATTAAACTTGAACGCAGAGGGCTTATTAGCGTTGCCCATCGTGGGCTTGCTTGTTTTGTTGGTCCGAGGACCATTGGTATTGGGTTTCTTTTCTGCCATAACAATTTTAATGTCAGCTTCAATATTATAAATAGTACTATCACCCCAGAGCGATTCTAAATCGTAAAACTTTCTGAAAGGTTCCTAGATGAGGTGAATCATTCCATCCACATAATCCAAAAGTACCCATTGTGCGTTTTGTTACACAAAGATAGTTGTTTTAACTGATTCCAAAAAGACTCTTTCGCGACCTGATATTACGAATATCGGTTAACTTTACATGATATCTTTTTATTTAATATCATGATTGGTTCAACTATCGTAAATCTGGACACGATCGATTCGTCCAATAACTATGCCGCAAAGGAATTGCTGACAAAAAGTCTGAAAGAGGGAACGGTATTTGTGGCCGCTTGTCAGCAGTCCGGAAGAGGACAGGGTTCCTCCTTTTGGGAAAGTGAAAAGGGGTTGAACCTTACTTTTAGTATTATATTGTTTCCACACCAACTGGAAGTGGTTAGGCAGTTTTCCCTTTCCAAAGCCATCGCTTTGGGGCTAGCCGATTTTCTGTCGGACGAGGTAAGTAATGTCGCCATAAAATGGCCAAACGATATTTATGTAGGAGATAAAAAAATTGCGGGTATATTGATAGAAACGGCGATTAGTGCGGGGAAATTCTCGCGAGCTATTATTGGAATTGGTGTAAATATAAATCAGGAGAAGTTCACCTCTGATGCTCCGAATCCGGTTTCCCTTAAAAATATTACCGGTAAGAATTATGATTTGACAGAAATGCTAAATCGGGTATGTGAAAAAATTGACCATCGCTATTCGCAATTGCTTGAGCGGAATTCGGTTATTCAAACTGATTATGAAAATTTGCTCTATAGAAAAAATGTCTTGGCTAAGTACTCTTCCGATGGCGGTGAATTAGAAGGTCGGATTATAGGTGTTGGCACGGATGGTAGTCTGTTAATTGAGACGATTGCAGGAGAGGTGAGGAGTTTTCAATTTAAAGAGGTGGGTTTCATTTTGAAGTGACTAAAGTGAACTAAAGTGACTAAAGTACTTTTGGACTCTCAACTTAACTTTAGTCACTTTAGTCGCTCTAGCTCACTTCTTAAAGGGAATAATCCATATTGGAAAGCATATCCGCCAACTTCTCGATTCCTTTTTCAAGATACCCTCCAACCATCATTTTTACCATCGGATTCATCTCCGCATGGAGGGTCAATCGTATTTTGCAGTTGTTTTCTTCAACAGGAACAAGTTGAATCCAAAATGTTACAGGAAACGGCACTGTTTTTTCGCCTTGAAATTTAATGGTTTTGAAGGGTTCACGTTCTATAACTTCGATACCAACTTGCCCGATCGGGCTGATTCTAAAGCTGCACCGATCTTCCGTGGCTTCAAAATCTTCGGCTTTAAAACCTTTTGTGTTAGCTCCTTGTTTATTGAGTTCATCCATTTTTTCGGACGATACAAATTGTTCCAGATTTTTGAGATTGGAAAGTTTACTAAAAACCATTTCAGAGGAATGGACAATTACTCTTGGTTCACTTATATATTTTTCAATTCCCATAGCTTACCTTCCCCAAGTTTCCGGTGCTTTCCGCCAGTTATTGAGACTTTCCAATTGCTCATCGTTGATTTCACCTGTGTCATAAGCCAGTTTGAGCAAAACGTTGTAGTTGCTTAGGGTGGTCAATTCAATCCTGGCAGCTTCAAAATTTCTGGCAGCCTGAGGAAAATTGTAGGTAAAGATTGCCAGCATTCCAATGACCTCCGCACCATAAATACGAACCGATTCTGCCGCATTTAATGAACTAAAGCCGGTTGAAACCAAATCCTCAATGATAACTGTTTTGGTGCCCTGCGGAATGTCTCCTTCAATAAGGTTCTCCAATCCATGACCCTTTGGTGCCGAGCGGATATATATAAATGGAAGCCCGAGCTTCTCAGCAACCAATACTCCGTGAGCAATGGCTCCGGTGGCGACACCGGCAATTGCTTCGGCCTCGGGATATTTTTCTTTAACCAGTTTGGCGAATTCCTCACAAATAAAGGTGCGTGTAGTGGGGTAGGATAAAATTTTTCTGTTGTCACAATAAATAGGGGCTTTCCACCCTGAAGCCCAGGTAAATGGAGAGTCGGGTTGAATTTTTATGGTGTTGATAGCCAACAATTGTTTCGCAACTTCGATTTGTCTTTGTTCCATGCTGATATTTTTTACAAAGTTAAGCTTTTTTACTATTTTCGATTTTCTATTTCTCTGCAGGCATTATTTTAACAAATTTCACTTGAACGGTACTCAAAAAATTGAAAATCGTAAATTCTCAATTATTTACTTCTAAATCTATGTTCTCTGTAAATTTTAAGGAAAACCGCCTCGAAATTGTGAGAAGGCGGTAATGCCGGAGAAAGTAAAAATTTTTGCTCCGGCGAAATAAGATAAAAGGCAGGCAAGCTTTTAATCAAAAAATCTGCCCGGACTTTTTCCAGGTTGCTTGCTCCGGAAAGCTCCCAGGGATATTTTTTTCCCTTCCAAAATTTGATAGCATCCTCGAAGTTTTGATCCATAGAAACCGGCACAATTGACAGTATTGTATTGAGCTTTTTTTCTATAGAAACTAGTGAGTCCAGTTCGGATCTGCATGATTTACTGTCACTTCTGAAAAATGCCAGGTAGATAAATTTGCCTTTTGAACGCAGTAGTGTTGTGGTTCCGGCTTGATTTTTAAGTGACAATGCCGGTGCCATACCTCCTTCTTGAAGTGAAGTGATTTTCTTAATAATATCCGGCAGCGTTTGCTTTAAGGGAAGGTAAATTGAAGAATCGGCCGCTTCGTTGAGTCCTTTCAGCATGGATTTTTTGTCGAGCTTGTTGGAATAGTATCCGTCATAGAAGCTCTTTACTGCAACCAGTTCTGCAATATCTCTTCTAAATCCGCTGGTTATCAGCTGATTCACGAATCCGGAAAAATTACCTCGCAAAGCTTGTGCGATGAATCCTTTTTGGCGAATATCTTGCGCTTTATAGTTGAGGTAATCGGTAAATAGCAAATTAAAAAGATGCTGGTAGGCTGGATGCGTGAGTGAAACCTCCTTCCGGGCAAAATATTTTTGGATGATGCGGTCTTTGTCTGACTGATTTGTGGAAAACTCTAATTCACCGTAGCTATATGCTTTTAAAGTTGTTAGATAGTTCTCTCCTTCCGAAGGATAGGCCTTCTCTAATCTGTTCAGGATTGATTTGAGAGTATCCACCGATTTTCGTTGGTATATATCGAGGGTATGTGTATAAAGTTCTTTGTTGTAATCTGTTAGAAATGCCCGTATCCGGGAATTGAGATCCGAAGCTTTGACACCCTTGATTCCGAGCCAATATAGTGCCGGCTCGAAATATGGACTGGCAGATTCCTGAACGGTACGAGGTGAATAGGCAGGTAAGGAAATCTGGTAATGTGTGCCGGGTTCAACGACCATTGTTCCTCGAAATTTTTCAAGATCGGTATAGATTTCAACAGGTTGATTAGTTACAAACGTGAGGTTGAAACTTCCATCCGATCCGATTTTTGTCTCCGCTAACCTCTTTTGTATATGAGATATAGGCTCGGGAAAAGTATAGAAAATCAGTATTTTTCCGGCATAATCAGCTGCCTGACCACTTATTATAACAGACTGACCCAGAAGTGATCCGATAGAAAACGTGAAAAGCAGAAGCAACAAGGAGCGGCGCATAATCAAAGTTGATCCGGTTCGTTGTAAAATTCATTGATATCGAAACAGGAAGGAAGAAACTGTGAGGCGTCGCCTCGGTGACGTAAAATGTCCCTCACAATAGTGGATGAAATGGCAGTATGTTCGGGTAATGTTAAAAGGAAAACGGTCTCAATATCTTCGTGCATCTTTTTGTTAATCTGACCAATTGCCCGTTCGTATTCAAAGTCGGCAGCCGTTCTGAGCCCCCGAAGGATATATTGTGCATGTACTTTCCGGCAATAGTCGACTGTTAGTCCTTCGTATTTCCCAACTTTAATATTCGGCAAATCCTGAAATACCTGCTTAATCCAATCTTTACGTTTATCCAACGGATAATACGATTTTTTGTTCGAATTATATCCGATCATGATGATAATCTCATCAAATATGGGTAGAGCCCTTCGTATGATCGATTCGTGGCCGATGGTGAAGGGATCAAAAGATCCTGGGAATACTGCAATGCGCTTCATATAATCTATTAATTAATAATTTTCGATTTTCGATTTTGGATTTTCAATTTTATCCCCGAACGAAGAAGAAGGATCGACTTGGTTTCTGAGACCTGTTTCTTTACACAAATCTATAAAGATTAGAATCAAAATGGCAGATTATCTTCAATGATTCCTGATATATAGCTATTTTTGGGTCGTCCAGTCTGTGAAATGTAATTCAATCTCCTTATAACCATGACAGAACGCGATATTATTGGAATTTTTGGTGCCATGAATGCCGGGAAAAGTTCGCTCATGAACCTGATCACCCAACAGGAAAGCTCGATTGTTGACGCTACACCGGGTACCACTGCAGATACCAGAGTTACTTTGATGGAACTACACGGAATCGGTCCGGTGAAACTGATGGATACTGCCGGTTTTGATGAATCAGCAATTCTTGGCGAGAAAAAGCGAAAAAAAGTCTCTTCTGCCCTGAAAGAATGCGATTTGGCTATACTGGTCATTGACCCTACCTCTCCCGGTATTCCTACGGTGAAACTGCTTTTGGAAGAGGCGCTCGCTGAAGAAAAGCAGATCATAATATTTTACAATGTCTTTTCGGCTGCTGATAACTTGAAAATCAAATTAGTAGAGAAGGAATTGCCCGAGTTAAAACAATTTTCAAACATCTGCCTTTCCGCGATACAACTGGAAAATAGAGCAGCATTGCTCGAATTTATCCTCGCCAATTACGTTCCCAAAAATAATACGACTGAACTTTTGCCTTTTGTGACACCCAACGAATTTTATATCCTGAACATCCCGATGGACGAGGAGACTCCTCCCGGCAGGTATCTTCGTCCGCAAGCGATGGCTGAAGAATACATCACCAGGCATTGGGCCTATCCGGTCTCCTTTCGGATGAATCTGGGCAAGGCAAGAAGCAACGATATCGCTGAAAAGCTTCGATGGGAGAGCTTCCTCGGTAGTTTTAGCAGGCGACCAAAGGTCATTATCACCGATTCGCAGGCGATGGATATCATGAAAGACTGGACGCCGGCCGACATCGAACTGACGACTTTTTCGATTATGATGATCAATTTTATGAGCAGAGGAAGGCTAAGGGAATTTGCCAAAGCAGTTCGTACGGTTGATTCATTACAGCCGGGAGATACCATTTTAATTACCGAAGCATGTAATCACTCACGTATCAACGAAGATATTGGGACGATCCAGATTCCAAATCTTATCAGGAAGCGGCTACCCGGCATAGAAGTAAAACACGTCTTTGGCCGAGAATGGCCTGAACAGCAAGAGCTTGGACGAATAAAACTGGTGATTCATTGCGGCGGTTGCATGATCACTCCACAGAAAATGACTTCCCGCCTCCGTGATCTGGGCAAATACAATATTCCCATTACGAACTACGGGATATTTCTATCCTACATGCAAGGGAAAGAGGTGTTGGAAAAGGTGTTAATGCCATGGGGGTAATTTTGGATTTTGGATTTTGGATTTTGGAAGTACGCTCTGAACCAAAATGGTTCGAATGATGAATGTGGCGTAATCTAAAATCTAAAATCCAAAATCCAAAATTTCTAATTTGTTACTCTTTCCAATTTCTTTAGCATTGAGAACATAAATGCAGCGGATAGCAAACAACACACAATAAAGATAGACCACAACATCCAGAGGTCGAGTCTGCTCCAGAAATAACTTCCTACAACCAGCAGTTTGTTACCTACAGCAGTAGCCAATAGCCAGCCACCCTGCATCAATCCCTGAAAGCGGGGAGGAGCAACCTTGGATACAAAGGAAAGTCCCATCGGACTTAAGAAAAGTTCGGCAATCGTGAAAATCAGATAACCGTTAATTAACCAATAGGGCGTAACCCTTGAAGAATCAGGAACAGCCTCTCCGTTTAAGGTGTGAGGAGAGATCATGCTAAGTGACGCTACCAATATCAGCATAAATGCAAAGGCAGCTATAATCATACCAAATCCAATTTTTTTAGGGGTGGATGGTTCGATATCCTTCCGGTTAAGCCATCCAAAAATGCTCATTACCAAAGGAGTTAGGAAGACGATAAACAACGGATTGAAAGATTGGAAAATCTCAGGGGCTATCGCGTTTTGTGCTTGGTAACTATTCATGAAATAATAGGATAAGCCTGAACCGGCGATAAGGAGGGCCGCTCCGATCAATCGCTCATTGTTGGTTTTATTCTTGCCGATGAGAACAAATAGTCCTGCAATCGCACCGAAAACGGAGAGAAGTGATTGAGCACTAAAGAACAGATTAGTAAAAGGCCCAACCTCTTTTGCAATGTAATCACGAGCAAAAAAAGTAAGGGTTAACCCGTTTTGATGGAAGGACATCCAGAAAAATATTACCACAATAAAAACCATAATCAACGCCATTACACGCGGTTTTTCTTCTTTATTGGCGCTAAGGATTATCCAGGTAGCAAAGGCGACAAAGAGGCCGACAGCTAATGCTATATCGTTGTTGTTCAGTCCAAAGTAAAGAATTGCATACGCCGCACCCGCTGCTAATAAAGCTAAAATTAAATTTTGTGGGCCATTCTCAATTTTAACAGCTTGAGATACCACCACTTTTTCTTTGTTAGGTAAATGTTTTTGGAAGAATATATATACCAAAAGAGAAAGCACCATGGCTCCGGCAGCAATTGCAAAAGCGTAATTATAACCCCTGGAGAATACCTCTATATAGTGATTCGCAAATTGACCAAGGTCGCCGACTTGACCGGATATAGTAGCTTTTTGAGCTAGCGTTTGGAATTGGGCCGTATCCACTAATTTGCCGTCAATATACTGATGACATAAAGCAGGCAGACTGCCGTCGTGCAGGAACCCATTGGATTTTAACCACCAATTACGAACTCCGGTGGCAGCGAAGGGTGCAAAGAATGCGCCGACATTGATACCCATATAAAATACCATGAAAGCTGAGTCGCGCAGTTTGTTGTATTTCGGATCATCGTACAATTGTCCGACAACTGCCTGCAGATTTCCTTTGAACATCCCGTTTCCGAAAGCAATGACGAATAGTGATACCAGAGTCAGGTTTAAGGAGAGTCCGGGTACGGCCATCATTATATAACCGGTCAGCATGATCACTATGCCCGCAAAAATGACTAATTTGTATTTACTGGTAGAGTCAGCAACAAGACCACCTATCAAGGCGAGCGCATAAATTCCAAAATAGAACCAACTGTAGTAACTACCGGCTTCCTGTTCTGTTAATCCGTATTTTACCTGAAGAAAAAGTACCAGTATAGCCATCATGGTATAGAAACCGAATCGCTCGCCCATGTTGGCAAAAAAGGCCACTATTAGTCCTTTGGGATGTCCTTTTAGCATAAGTTTAAAAATTGAGTAAGATTATGGAAGCAAATATATAAAAAAGTACTTAAAGTGAGCTAAAGTGACTAAAGTGAACTAAAGTGACTAAAGTTAAGAGCAATAAATAAAAGTGTACTGAAGCCAAATCAATTTCAAGTACTTTAGTTCACCTTAGCTCACTTTAGTCACTTTTTCATATATTTGAATGCTATCAACTTGTTTCTATGAAAATTTTTTCGAGAGAACAATTGGCTCAAATAGACCGGCAGACTTTATCAGATGAGCCAATTTTGGAAATTGATCTGATGGAGCGTGCTTCGAAAGCTCTGGCTGACTGGTTAATTGCTCACTATACATCCTCCACCAGAGTGGCCGTCATGGCCGGGTCAGGAAATAATGGTGGCGATGCACTGGCAGTGGCCCGATTGCTGGCTGAGTTGCATTTTTCGATCGATGTGTATCTGCCTGATTTTGGACGACAAAGATCGCCGGCTGCGTCAATCAATCTGGAAAGATTGAAAGATCAGTCACTTGTTAAAATAGTTGAACTAAACAAGCAGAATGGCTTTCCGGCGTTAGCCAATTATGACCTCCTGATAGATGGACTCTATGGCTCTGGATTGAATCGCTCGCTCGAAGGATTTGTCTGTGAAGTGATTGATTGGATGAACCAATCGGAAGTTGAGATTGTCTCAATAGATCTTCCATCAGGACTACTTTGCGATGGAAATTTGTACAATGTTAGTACGATTGTAAAAGCAACTTATACCCTGACACTTGAATTCCCTAAGTTTTCTCTGTTTTTTCGGGAAAACGAACCCTATTTTGGGAATTGGGAGATCATTCCATTTGGAGCAAGCTGCAAGGCAATTGAAGGGACGCAAACGAATCTCTTCTTCCTGGATCAAGATTATGTCTCTTCCATTCTGAAAAGAAGGAAAAGATTTTCCCACAAAGGCAGCTACGGACACGGCTTATTGATTGCAGGCAGCAAAGGTAAGTTTGGAGCGGCTCAGCTAGCTGCCAGGGGAGCACTTCGTGCCGGACTAGGATTGTTAACGGTTCATACGCCTGAAGCAGCAGGCGTTATGATGCAGATAGCGCTTCCTGAAGCGATGACCAGCCTTGATCTTGGCAAAGATTTTATGACTGAATTGCCTGATCTTGAGAAGTATGTTGCCATCGCAGCCGGTCCAGGAATAGGAACCGCAGATGAAACGAAAGTTGTCATCAGGAAATTAATTGAGCAGTCGAAAGTTCTAATGGTTCTGGATGCAGATGCGCTGAATATTTTGGCAGAAAATCCTTCCTGGCTTAAGCTGCTGTCGCCAAACACCATTTTGACACCTCACCCGGTTGAATTTGACCGCCTTTCGGGGATTGTTATGAATACCGACGAAGAGCGCTTCCTCATGGCTGAACAATTTGTGAACAGCTATGGTGCAATCCTTATCTTGAAAGGAGCCTATACGCGCCTATTTTTCCCGGATGGAACAATCTGCTTCAATAGTACCGGAAACCCCGGAATGGCAACAGGTGGCAGCGGCGACGTGCTGACCGGTATTTTGCTTGGATTACTTTGTCAGGGCTACTCTGCCAAGGAAGCTGCCATGCTGGGAGTCTTTTTGCACGGGCGTTCAGCTGATCTTCGAGCTGAATCTACATCAGAAGAGTCATTGATTGCTGGTGAGATTGCAGATTATTTAGGCGATGCGTTTGCTTAATTAAAATAGTGGTAAACTTTGATAAGCCAAAAAAAACAAGCATTTTTGGTAATTAATTTTTTTATTTTTCATTTTTCATTTTAAATCCATAATATGAGAATTTTAATTTTATTTACGCTGATTATCAGCTTAGTTGTATCAAATCTGAATTTGTCTGCGAAAGATGATAAAAAGAATTCGGCCAACGAATCAGGAGCATTTGCAGGTGGCGTAGTTTATTCTTTGCCTCGAACCG
>JBBQJE010000056.1:0-15556 GCA_038325635.1 Bacteroidales bacterium | reverse complement strand
AGTTCGTCGTAAATGAATTAGGTGTTTCAAGACTAACTGCAGCAAACTATTTAAATAAACTGGCAGAGGATAATATGTTACGAAAAGACAAATTAGGTACTGGAAACTATTACATTAATGAAGAATTATTTAAATTATTGATAAAAAGATAGTAAAGCACAGCCAATAATTAATAGGCCTCTGAGCGGTCTGCAAGACCCAGCGATGAGTCGGTTTCTCTCGAAAAATAGAATTCGTAAATACGAATCAGCCCCACTTTTCATTCTTAACGAAATGAATTAACTTTCGAGGGTTAATTGAAGCCCTATGGAAAAAGAGAAACTGGACCAGATTTCGATTTCAACCCTGTTCAAAAGAAGGAAAACCGACCGGGATATCTTTCAGGAATTGATGCCTAACAAAGTCAAAGAAGTATTGCTTTTTGCGACTCTGTATGATGCCTATTCCATTGAAAGAGAAGGACAGTTTTCTGACAAAATATTTGGAGAATATTTGCAGCTAAACCTCTATGCTGCCCCGCGATTTACGAGTGTCAATACAACGGAAGATGTTGTTCCTACTATTAATCTTCGCCATTTCGACCTTATCATTATCATGGCAGGAGTAGACAAAGAGATGCCCATTAAAGTGGCCGAACTAATTCATCATAATAAACCCCGAATTCCAATCCTTTTGCTGGTAAATAACAACAATGATGTTGGTTATTTTAAGCGTGTTGCATCGTTAATTCCGGCTATTGACAGAGTTTTTGTGTGGAACGGAAATTCCAACGTATTTATTGCGATGATTAAGTATATTGAGGACAAGAAAAATGTTGCCAGAGATACTTTATTGGGTAGTGTGCGGATCATTTTGCTGGTGGAAGATTCAATCAAATATTATTCCCGCTATCTGCCTTTGCTCTTTTCGAGCGTAATGACGCAAACACAATCATTGGTTTCTGATGATTCTACCGATGAATTACATAAAATATTCAAATACAGGGCTCGCCCTAAGGTCCTGTTAGTAAGTACGTATGAAGAGGCCGTTCAAATCATCAACGATTATAAAGATTACCTGCTGTGTGTTATTTCGGACGTAAAATTTGCAAAAGAGGGTGTAAACGATGAAGATGCCGGAATTGAATTGCTGAAATACGCAAAGAAAACATTGAAATACCCCATTCCCTTGCTATTGCAATCACATGATATTGAGAATGAAAGACGGGCAGAAGCAATTGGAGCCGGTTTTATTACCAAAAATTCTGAAACCTTGGCGCACGATATTCATGAGTTTATTAACATCAAACTTGGCTTTGGCGATTTCGTTTTCAAAGATAACAAGGGCAACAAAATTGCCTCGGCACGTAACCTCCACGAATTTGAAGAGCTGGTATCAATTGTTCCCATGGAGTCGCTGTTATACCATGGTCAGGCGAATAATTTCTCCACCTGGCTTATGGCACGGGGCGAAATCAACATGGCAGAGCGACTAATTCCCTACAAAGCGGAAGACTTTGATAATCCGGAGAAACTTCGAGCCTTATGCCTAAATGTTTTTGCCGATGTTCGCGAAAAGAAAAACCGGGGTCGGATTGTAAATTTTGATTCAAGCCTGATTACCGGAAACCGCTATATTGTGCGCATGGGATTAGGCTCCTTGGGCGGAAAGGGCAGGGGATTGGCTTTTATGAGTAACCTCCTGGAGAACATCGACATGAAGGTTATTCTCAATGGAATAAATATACGCATGCCGGCAACTTCTATTATCGGAGCTATCGAGTTTGATAAATTTCTGGAGTCAAACGATCTGTTGGAGATTGCCTTTCATTCTACCGACCAAGAGAAAATAAAGAGTGCTTTCCTGGCAGGAGATCTTTGTATATCGTTGAAAGACAAATTAATGCAGTATGTTCTGCATATTAAGGAGCCATTGGCAATTCGGTCCTCCGGATTGTTTGAGGATTCGTTGCTTCAGCCTTTCTCCGGCGTATACGATACTTATTTGATTCCCAACAATCATCCCGATACGGATATCCGTTTTGAGCAATTGATGAACGCAATCAAATTGATTTATGCCTCTGTATTTAGCGACGACGCGCGCTCCTATTTTCAGGCCATCAACTACAAAATTGAAGAGGAGAAAATGGCAATCATCATTCAGCCGGTTGTCGGTAAGGAGCACAATGGCAAATTCTATGTTGACATCAGCGGAATAGCCCAATCTTACAATTATTATCCGCATTCCTACATGCAGCCAGAGGATGGTTTTGCCATTGCTGCAATGGGATTGGGTCAGGCCGTTTCAGGTGGCGAAAAAGCCTACCGTTTTTGTCCGAAATACCCCGCACTAAATATCGGCGCAATTTCAGATCAGGTGAGGGATACTCAACGTGAATTCTATGCTATCGACTTGACGCACAATGAATTTGATATGCCTCATGAGGGCGAGTTGGCTGCTATGCGGAAATATCCCATTTCTTCTGCTGAAAAGGATGGAGTAATTGATCAATGCGTATCCACCTACGACATGGAAAACGAAATTGTGATGCCGGGTATTGGAACACGGGGTCCCCGAGTGGTCGACTTTGCTAACATGTTAAAATACAATCAGGTTCCGATGGCTGATGCATTGTTAATTCTGATGAAACTTTTTCAGCAGGCAATGGGTTCGCCGATAGAGATGGAATTCGCTATCGATCTCAACAAAGGCGACAATGGGTGGCCTACGTTTTACCTGCTACAGCTGAAACCATTGATTCGTAGGGAAAATGATGTTGAAATAGATTTGGATGAGCTGGATAAAAGTAATCTGGTATTGCTTTCTCAAAAGGGAATGGGAAATGGGAAAATTAAAGGTATTCAGGATGTTGTTTATGTGGATATCGATCGTTTCGACAGAACCCGAACCAAAGAGATTGCTGCAGAGATTCTCGAATTTAATAAACTTCTCTGCGACGAAGATCGTAAATATGTATTGATAGGTCCTGGTAGATGGGGCACCCGCGATGAATTTACAGGTATCCCCGTTAGGTGGGCACATATTAATAATGCTAAAGTGATTGTGGAAATTGGATTACCCGATTTCCCCCTGGATGCTTCGTTGGGCTCACATTTTTTCCACAACGTGACTTCCATGAATGTTGGTTATTTTTCTGTGCCCGTCGTTGATGGAAATGATTTTGTTAACATGGAGTTGCTGGCAGAACAAGAATTGGTACTCGAAGGAAAATTTGTCAAATGGGTTCGTTTCCACCAGCCGCTCGAAATTTTAATGGATGGTAGAAAAAGGACGGCAGTAGTTCGAATGAATTAAAGGTTAGCTATGAAAATATTCAAAATTATTCTTATCACACTGGCCGCAATAGCGCTGATTTATTTTGTTGGTCCAAAACCGCCCAAGTCAAATCTTAATCTGAATCTTCCAAAAATTCAAGGAAGTGTCGAGAATTATGTGAGAGCAATCGAGCATAAACCCGGACTAAGTCTTAGACCCGGATGTGAGGCAAAGATTCTTTGGGCCAATGATTCGACCAAGCAATTAACCGAATATGTCCTTTTGTATTTGCATGGTTTTTCAGCAAGTTACAGAGAAGGTTATCCGGTTAATGAGGATTTTGCCCACCACTTTGGGTGCAATGCCTATCTGGCAAGACTGGCCTCTCATGGAATTGTAACAGATAATCCATTGATAGACATGACCCCGGAACGTCTGTATGAATCTGCAGAAGAAGCACTTGCAGTGGCACAGCAGCTAGGACAAAAAGTGATCATCATGGGTTGTTCAACGGGTTGCACCCTAGCACTTAAATTGGCAGCCGATTTCCCAAAAATGGTATATGGAATGATTCTTTACTCTCCAAATATCCAAATCAAAAACAAGACCGCAAAAATAATCTCGGGTCCTTGGGGTTTACAGATAACCAGACTAAACCTAGGGGGCGAATTTAGAACCACAGAAGATGATCCTAACGGAGAAGTATGTAAATATTGGTATTGTAAATATAGGGCAGAAGGATTAGTGTATCTGCAACAACTGCTAGACCTTACCATGAACGAGGAAGTCTTCACAAAAGTTAAGTGCCCGGTATTTATGGGGTACTATTACAAGGATGAACTGAATCAGGATCCTGTGGTTGAGGTCAAAGCATCGATAAAAATGATGAAAGAATTAGGTTCTCCGGAAGCATTGAAGCGGCAAATTGCCTTTCCCAATGCAGGAACACATGTAATTGGCAGTGATTTAATGTCGGGAGCCGTTGAGGATGTTCGGAATGCAACCTATTCCTTTGCGGAAGAGGTCTTGCGAATGAAGTCGATAAAATGAACAATGTGCTACCCTAAAAAGGGTCTTATAAGGACGATAACACAATTTTAAGCTCCTCGATTGCTTTTTGACATTGGATTTCGAAACTTCTGATATGACCTGGATAGCTATCCGTTTCAGCTCCTTCAATCGCCTTTAGCTGAAACGTTTTCATCTCCTTTTCAAGTTCTGTCATCCCCATAATTTGCAAAGAGGATTTTGCTTTATGTGCTTCTTTTCCAAGTGCTAAAAATTGCTTTGTCTCGTAATATTTATGTAGGTTTTCTATAAATTCAGGAACTTGAACGATAAACATTTCGATCATTTCACGTAGGATTTCCTTGTTATCTTCCGTAATATTTTTGAGATAGTCTAAATTTGTATAAGCCATTTTAGTCGTGATACTTTATTGGATCTTGTGTGAAATTCTTAGAAAAAAACGAAGTACAAATTCATTTCAATATGAGTTTTGTTAGGTGCTTCTCACTTAATAATTCTTAAGTTTGGCACTTGAAACGACAATAAATTTACGATTTTTTATTTGTAAAAGCAGAATCTGATTCAAAAAATTCATAATTCTATCCAAAATATTAAAATTTTTTACCGATGCTTAAGACCAGTTTTCACAGGATACATCTTAGTTTTAATGCTAAAATGGCCGAATTTGCCGGATTCGATATGCCCATTGAATATTCAGGTATTAAAGATGAACATTTGACCGTACGCAATGGAGTTGGTGTTTTCGATGTTTCTCACATGGGAGAGATTTGGGTTAAAGGACCATCTGCACTCGCTTTTTTGCAGAAGGTAACAACAAATGATGTTGATGCCCTTCAACTAGGTCAGGCACAATACTCGTGCTTCCCAAATGGCAAGGGTGGAATTGTGGATGATTTATTGGTATATTATTTCTCCCCTGAAAAGTATCTGTTGGTCGTCAACGCATCGAATGTTGAGAAAGATTGGAACTGGCTGGTTTCACAAAATGATTTTGGAGCAACTTTGGAAAATTCTTCAGACGGCATCTCTCAATTGGCTGTTCAAGGGCCAAAAGCCATGGAAGTATTGCAGAAACTTACTACTATTGATCTCTCTACTATAAAATATTATACGTTCGAAGTTGGTGAAATGGCGGGTGTTAAGGATGTAATCATTTCGGCCACAGGTTATACCGGCGCTGGTGGATTCGAATTGTATTTCTATAACCAGCATGCCGAATCTA
Organism: Bacteroidales bacterium; assembly: GCA_038325635.1. Taxonomy (GTDB): domain Bacteria; phylum Bacteroidota; class Bacteroidia; order Bacteroidales; family Prolixibacteraceae; genus CAINVV01. The sequence continues at coordinate 10,050 of JBBQJE010000056.1, read as the reverse complement.
TATGGAAGGCGATTTTTGAAGCCGGTAAAGATCTTGATATAAAACCCATTGGACTTGCTGCGCGGGATACATTGCGTTTAGAAATGGGATTCTGTCTTTATGGCAACGATATCGATGACACCACTTCGCCCATCGAAGCCGGATTGGGTTGGATTACCAAATTTAAGGATCATAAAGATTTTATCGACAAAGAAATCTTGCTTCAACAGAAAAAGCATGGAACAGCAATGCGTTTGTGCGGATTTGAGATGATTGACCGCGGTATTCCACGTCACGATTATTCAATTTGTGATGCAGAGGGCAAGAAAATTGGGAGGGTTACTTCAGGAACACAATCTCCTGTACTTGGCAAGGGCATAGGAATGGGGTATGTTCCATTTGAACTTTCAAAACCTGATAGTGAGATATATATGGAGGTTCGCGGCAAGCTTCTCAAAGCCAAAGTTGTCAAAATGCCATTTATTTAGATTGTTTCTATATCATTGATTCCGGTAAATTTTAACCTAAAATTAACTGACAATTGTCATGTTTTTAAGTTATAAATAGTAATTTCACCCACCTAATTGTTGATGTAAGTCCATTAAATATAAGTAGTTAAATATCTGATATTATAAATATTTTAATTTGTCCGGTAGCTTCCGGCAAGAAAGTCAAACCCATATAAACTAATCCAATATGAAGAAGCATAATTTTTACGCGGGACCTTCTATTCTTCCCGAATTCACGATTCAGAAAACAGCTGAAGCTGTTGTTAACTTTGCCGGAACAACACTTTCTGTTATGGAAGTTTCCCACCGGAGCAAAGAATTCGTTGCCGTAATGGACCAGGCAATTGCCTTGGTTAAAGAATTGCTGGAGGTTCCCGAAGGCTACGAAGTACTCTTTTTGCAAGGTGGTGCCAGTACACAATTTTACATGGCTCCTTATAATCTGATGAAAACAAAAGCAGGTTACATGAATACCGGAGTTTGGGCTGTTGCCGCCATTAAAGAAGGAGAATTCTTTGGAGAGGTTATTGAAGTTGCTTCCTCTAAAGACAAAAATTATAACTATATCCCAAAAGGATTTGATATTCCTACCGATCTGGATTACCTGCACATTACGACAAACAATACCATTTTTGGTACGGAGATGCTCTACGATCTGGATTCTCCGGTCCCATTGGTAGCCGATATGTCTTCAGATATTTTTAGTCGCCCGATTGATATTTCCAAATATGCAGTTATTTATGCCGGAGCGCAGAAAAATCTTGCCCCAGCAGGTGTTACGATGGTGATTGTTCGTAAAGATGTTTTGGGCAAGAATGGCCGTGCAATTCCAACCATGATCAACTACCAGACTCACATAGAGAAAGAGTCAATGTTCAATACTCCTCCGTGTTTGCCTGTATTTGCAGCGCTTCAAACACTGATATGGCTCAAAGACAATGGCGGAATCAAAGCTATGGAAGCAAAAAATATTGCCAAAGCTAAGTTGCTGTACGATGAAATTGATCGTAACTCATTGTTCCAGTGCACAGTGCCAGATCCAGCCGACCGCTCTAGGATGAATGTCACTTTCGTGATGACTCCGGGAAATGAAAATTTGGAGAAGGAATTTCAGGCATTAGCTAAAGAGAATAGCATCGTAGGTATTGAGGGTCATCGTAGTGTTGGTGGTTTTAGAGCATCGATCTACAACGCCATGCCAATCGAAAGTGTTGCCGCTCTGGTAAAAACGATGAGAGATTTCGAAGCAAAACAGTAATATGGCTATTTTAAAACCTTTCAAGGGACTTCGTCCTCCCGTGGAGTTGGCGCCTCAAGTCGCCTCGCGTCCTTACGATGTGCTTAATTCAGAAGAAGCACGTTTGGAGGCAAAGGGAAATCCGTATTCATTACTGCACATCATTAAACCGGAGATCGATCTTCCTGAAAATATCGACGAACACAGTCCTGAAGTGTACCAAAAGGCTGCCGACAATTTGGAACTATTTAAATCCAGGGGATGGCTGGTGAAAGAGGATCAGGAATACCTTTACGTCTATGCTCAAACAATGGAAGGCCGCACGCAATATGGTATTGTTGGATGTGCCTCTGTGGATGATTACCTGAATGGTGTAATCAAAAAGCACGAACTTACCCGCAGCGATAAAGAGGAAGACCGGATGAAACATGTTCGCATAACAGACGCTAACATGGAACCGGTCTTTTTTGCATACCCTGCCGTTGCCGCGATTGATACAATCGTTGCATCCATTGTTGCCTCCCGTCCTCCGATTTACGATTTCGTTGCAAACGATGGGTTTGGACATCATTTCTGGCTTATCGATGATAGCCTTACTATCAATAAGATAGTCGAATTTTTTGCCGCAATTCCTGCTACTTATGTGGCAGACGGGCATCATCGAACCGCTGCGGCTGCTTTGGTAGGCAAGGAAAAGCGCTCCAATAATCCTAAACACAACGGCACGGAAGAGTATAATTACTTTTTAGCAGTCCACTTCCCTGATAATCAATTGCGTATTATTGACTACAATCGTGTGATTAAGGATTTAAATGGATTCACTTCCGCCGAGCTGTTACAAAAGCTTACCGAAGATTTTGATTTAGAGAACGTTGGAGCTAAAATTTACAAACCGGAGGCGCTGCACATCTTTTCCATGTACCTCGACGGTGTATGGTATAAACTGACTGCCAAATCGGGAAGATATGACGATAACGACCCAATCGGTGTGCTGGACGTGACGATTTTGTCCGCGTTGGTGTTGGATAAAATACTGGATATCAAGGATCTTAGAACTGACAAAAGAATTGATTTCGTTGGTGGAATCAGAGGCTTAGGCGAATTGCAAAGAAGAGTCGATACCGGGGAAATGAAAGTTGCCTTCGCGCTTTTCGCAGTTTCCATGCAGCAATTGATTAATATTGCCGATTCAGGAAATATAATGCCTCCTAAAACCACGTGGTTTGAGCCTAAGTTGCGTTCTGGTTTGGTTGTCCATGAATTACACTGAGTAAATCGTTTTAAACATCTTTACCATTTAAAGGGTTTGGAAAGTTGAGTTTCTTCAATATTTCAAACCCTTTTAAATTTTCAAACCCTTCAAAAATATTAACGAGGATTGTTCAGCCTAAACAAATACGCAAACGTCACCTGTATCCCATTCGTTTGCGATGGATCGTACCCGTAATTCTTGGAGTCGTACAAATTTGTTAATGAGTAAAATACTCGGGTATCGAGTGCCAAAGCTCCCAGTTTTTTAAAATGATACTCTAAACCTATTCCGCCTGTAAAAAGAAAGTCTATACTCGAATCTATCGGTTTTCCCCAGTAGGGTATGGGGGGGAACGCAGGTATACCTGGAGTAGAAGGCGTCATTCCCTGACTTTCGGATAATAAAAAGGCAATACTCGGACCAAGGCTAAAAGTGAATCTGAAGGCATTGTTGCCCAGATTCGCATGGGTCATTATAGGTATTTCAAAATAATTGAGTTTGTGAGAGTAACTTTGAGCCCCTTCGCTCAACGGTTTTTCTTCCCATCCTTTTTGTAGGTAATTGAATTCCATTTGTATACCAACATGCGGTTCAGATATCATTCGGAATAGTAATCCCATTGTATTTCCGGTGTAAAAATTCTGTTCTACATTAGGTTTAAATTTCACCCTACTGAAAACCATTCCTCCTTTAGCACCAACATAAAATTCTTTCGTGAAGGGTATATCCTGTGCCAGGCCAATAAATGGAAAAAAAACCAACAGCAATAACTCGGTTAAAAATATTTTAAATCCTTTTTTCATACTTAATTAGGCTTTGAATCCTTTAAAAGATTTAAAATAAAAATCTCTTTGTCGTATTCGCGTCGGCTTTGGTAAATTACTGAAAATAAGCCTATAAAGCCTGCAGTTAATAGGCCTTTAATGAAATCACCCATGGCATATTCGTAGACAATTGGGAAAAACAACAAGATTGAACATACAAAGCATGTAACCAAAATGATCATTGTTCTGTTTCTGATTCTCTTCTTGATATGTATCAATTTATTAATCTCATTCTCAATTGCATCATTGCTTTTCAAATTGTCCAAATCAACAACAGAATATACCGAACGTTCCAATTCGGTAATCAATATTGTTTTTAATTCCTTATCCATGTGTGTTATATTTTGTTAAATAGCAGATTATCAGAAGGGCTTGAAAACTTTATATTTTAACCATTACCCTTTAAGAGGTAAAAGTAGATAAATGAATCACTTTTTACTAAATTTGGGAGCAATTAATTTTCAATGACAATTCCAGAAAACCTTAAATTCATTCGCAGTCAGCTTCCTGCAAAGATAAAATTGGTGGCAGTATCCAAGACGAAGAGCCAGAATCAAATTTTGGAAGCCTACCAGGAAGGTCAACGAATGTTTGGTGAGAACAAAGTACAGGAATTACTCACCAAATGGAACGATTTACCAAAAGATATTGAATGGCATTTTATTGGTCATCTGCAAAATAATAAAGTCAAACAGCTAGTTCCTTTTATATCGTTAATTCATGGGGTTGATAGTTTAAAGCTACTTGCCACCATTAATAAGGAAGCAGAAAAGTGCAACCGTGTTGTTCCGGTTTTGCTCCAGTTTCACATTGCCTCCGAGGAGAGCAAATTCGGATTGACGCTCATTGAAGCAGAGGAGATATTGTCTTCATCCGAAATGGATTCCATGAAAAATATTACTATTGCAGGAGTGATGGGAATGGCTACCTTTACCGATGAGGAAAAGGTTATAAGATCAGAATTTGAGCAACTTAGAACGATATTTCAATTTCTCAAAAATAATTATTTTACCAAATCGAGTCAATTTTGTGAAATATCAATGGGAATGTCTGATGATTATCCAATTGCTGTTGCAGAAGGTAGTACTATTGTAAGAATAGGCAGCAAAATTTTTGGCAATCGAGGTTAGGCGCTGTTTTCATGAACTATTTGTTAAGACATTTTACCAATTGAAAATCAAAAGCTTTCTTATTTTATTGATGTTGATTGTGCCGCTTATTGTCTGGTCGCAAGACATAACAATCAAACCAAATCAGCCCCTGGGTACAATTTATTGCAGTCAACCCGTATTTCTTGCGCCAAACTTCTCAATGGATGCCACTTTTTCTGTAACAGGAATGAAGGTTTCCTTCAGTGAAGGATATATTTTTGGTGAAGATGAACTGCGTTTGAGTGGAAATGCAGGATCAATATACGGTTATTGGTCTGCCGCTCAAGGATATTTAACTTTAATTGGAAGCTCAAATATAAGTGATTACATACAGGCAATCAGGCAGGTACAATACGTAAATAATGCTGCATCTCCAACTTTAGGAGCCAGGGTGATGACCTTTTCTCTTGATGATGCTGATTATCTGCCTGCTACAGGGCATTTTTATCGGTTTGTAAGCAGGCAAGGACTTAGCTGGACTGCCGCAAAAGAGGAATCTGAGTCGGAGGCAATGAAATATCACGGTATGCAAGGATACCTGGCAACCATCACATCTTCTGTGGAGAACGATTTTATTAAAACAAAAACCAAAGGAGTTGGATGGATTGGTGCATCAGATCAGGCATCGGAAGGGGATTGGAAATGGGTAACAGGTCCGGAGGGATTAGTTGGAAATGGCAGCGGTTTGCCATTTTGGAAAGGATCCGGATATCAGGCAAAAACCAATCCCGCGAATTATGGTCCCGTGAACGGAGCCTATCATAATTGGAATAAATGGAATATTCCTTATTCGCCAACATTAGCCGTGACAACTTGGGAGCCAAATAATACCGGAGGTAATGAAGGCTATGCACATATTACCGTATTTCCCACTAATGCGGCAGACTCCTATAAATGGAATGACCTCCCCAATGTCGGTGGTAATGGTGATTATGTTTCGGCAGGTTACCTGATAGAATACGGTGGTATGCCAAGTGAACCGGGGGTTACCCTCACTGCCAGCATCTCATTATTTGTTAGATCTATCACATTTAGCCCAATTACCAATCGCGATTTTACATTTTGCGAGGGCTTAACTGTTCAGCTAAACAGGCTTGAAACTTCTGCTGCTTATAGATGGAGTCCGACTACCGGATTATCAAATCCAGTAGTTTCTAATCCTGTGGCTAAACCTAACGTGACGACAGAATATACGGTATCCGCAACCAATTTATCCTGCACGGAAACAGCGAAATTTGTGGTAAATATCCTGCCTGCTCCAATATCCCAGCTGAAAAAAGTTGAAGACATCTGCGTAGGAAAAACAGCAATGCTGGATCCCGGTGTTCATGCTGTCTACTCGTGGAGTACAGGCTCAATGAGCCGTTCCGTAACAACTGGCGCTGAAGGGTATTATTCGGTTACTTTGACTGGTAGTAATGGTTGTAAACTGAAAGATTCATCCAAGGTAGTCATCCATCCTTATCCCAAAATGGATCTTTCCAAACTAAATAACTTGTTCTGTGGCACTAATTTCTCAGTAAAATTGAATCTGTCGAGCGATATTGGAAATTATGTGCTTACTAATCAGGTTACTAAAGAAAAATTTGACGGTACTTCGATTTCAGTTCCTACTTTTGGAGATTACAAATTTACAGCAATGGTAACGGATCCATACAATTGTCCATCTGCTGATACTACCCTTAACCTGAAATTTCATAAAATCCCGCAAGTAAATCTTACAATTGATGAAAAAGAATGCTACGGATATAATTTGCAGGCCAGCTATGTAGGTACATCGAATATTCCGGTATCACGTTTTACTTGGATTTTTGGAGGAGACACCATCAGCAATAAGTTTGGACGGAATACAGAAGACATTCCGCTGGGAGTAAATCAGACGAATCGGGATTTAGTACTCAATGTCACAGAAGATGGCTGTGTCGGAACTAATAAGCTTTCTGATATATTGGTAATTCCAGACATTAAATTGTTCGTAAAGAATAAGTTACAATGCCAGCCTATGCCTTTTGAGTTTTCAGCAACTAATACCGAGACCGTTGTAAAATACGATTGGGATTGGGGAGATGGAACTACCGGATCAGGAAAAAGCACTATTCATCCGTATGCTAAAGAGGGATATTATGATGTAAAGTTAATGGTAACGACAGATAAAGGATGTACTAACTCGGCAATAGTCGAAAAAATGGTCTATGTGGCGCCTGTTCCTACCATTGCCTTTTCGCTGGCTTCTGAGATGTGCCTAAATCCGGGTAAAGATACGTTAATGTATACTGGATCAGCTAATAACAAGGATACCTACTTCTGGGATTTGAAAGGATTCGATCCGGAAGAAATTATCCAATCACCTGACACAACCGCCGGACCTTTCGTGTTTGATCTTATTAATAAGCCAAAAACAAATTTGTCACTTTATGTAATCTCTCAGTATGGCTGCAGAAGCGCAACGGAATCCTTGGTGGTTAAAAGAAAACCGATCTTTTCGTTCACCGCTTCTACCTTGGATGGTTGCAGCCCGTTACCGGTTGATTTTATGGCAAAAGCAGAAGACCCAATTGATAAATTGAGTTTTGGATGGGATTTTGGAGATACCGAATCAGGGTCGAATGCGCAAATGAATCACATTTATCAACTTCCAAACTTCGAACATAATATCCGATTAAGTGCTCTTTCTTCCATAACAGGATGTAGGGACACTGTTTTTAAACCAAAATACATAGTCGTGCACCCTAATCCAAAAGCCGGGTTCGCAATGGATCACGACATTGTTTACAATGATGCCTCTCAGGTTATTTTCACGGATCAAAGTATCGGTGCTGATAATTATCTGTGGGATTTTGGAGATAAAAAACAATCTCAGGAAAAAAATCCAATTTATAGTTACTTGTCAACCGGGCATAAGAAAGTGATACAAACAGTGTATAACAAATTCGGATGCCAGGATACTACTTCGAAAGGCGTTTTGGTAGCTTTTAGTAAACTGTTTGCTCCTAATGCCTTTGCCCCAAATGCGCCAGACGAAATCGACAGAGAATTTAGATTGTATGCTGAGGGTATTCGAATAGAGGGTTACCATCTTACAATTCTTAGCCGCTGGAACGACATTGTCTTTGAATGCAAAAATGAAATTAAAGCCTGGGATGGCAAGATGACAAATGGCAATTATGCACCTTTCGGAACCTATGTTTGGATACTGGAATGTAGCGATTTTCTTGGTCGCGCACACCGGCAAACAGGCCTTCTGACCCTGGTTTTTTAAAGTGGATTTTTTCTTATCTTTTCGCGCAGTTTATATTATTCATTCTTTATGTTCAGATGGTTCTTCACTTTGCTGTTTCTTCTCCTATTTTCGGTGATCCTTAGTGCCCAAAGTACTACGAATACCTGTGTGAAATCAACGGAAGGAACTGAATTCTGGTTCGGCTTCATGGAAAGCAGGCACCATCAGGCCGGGCATTATCTGGAATTAACTTTAACCTCAACATTTCCTTGTCAGTTTAAAATATATCTGGGGAAATCTGAAACGCCTTTCCTTACTGGGACACTTACACCTAATGTGCCGTACAGATTTCAGCCCAGTTGGCAATCTGCAGAACCAATCGGATCTGAAACCATTGAATCTAAAGGGCTTCACCTCGTTTCTGATATGCCTATGAATGTCTTCGCGATGAACTGGAGTCCGAGTTCGGCTGATGCGGCTGTTATTTTTCCTGTTGAAGCAGTTGGATCAGAATATTATGCTGTATGTTACGAGCCGCACGTTAACGAAGGTACCGGAGGAGCTCCCGGCAACGGGAAAAACAGTGAATTTCTGGTGGTAGCAACCGTAGACAATACCAAAATTACGATTACGCCGACCAAAACCACTGATCAGCTTCGTCCTGCCAATATTCCTTTTACTATCACATTGAGTAAAGGTGAACTCTACCAGGTTCAATCAATGAACCATGCCAATCTGGTCGGTCAGGGGGATTTGACTGGAAGTCATATCCTGAGCGATAAACCTGTTGCATTTTACTCAGGGTCATGGTCAACGACCATACCAATTGGTGCGACGTCAGCCTACGATCACCTCTATGAGCAGATTCCTCCGGTCCGTTCCTGGGGCAGGAAATTTGTTACTGTACCGCTGAAGGGGCGGTCACAGGATGTATTCAGGATTATTGCATCAGAGAACAAAACAAATATTCGTATCGGAACAAATAGTCCGATCGTTCTGAACAGAGGAGGCTTTTATGAGTTTGTCCTTAAATCGGATCAGCCCACTCAGATTGAAAGTGATCATCCCATCCTCCTGGCTCAGTTTATGGTGTCGAACCAGGTCGATAAACCCGCCGGCTTCAGTGGCACCTGGGATGGTGATCCACTTATGTTGATTATTAGCCCGGTCGATCAAACACGTGAAACCGTGACTTTTGTAGCCTATGATTCACCTAACATCAGCAGCAAATACTTTGTCAATGTGGTTACAAAAATTGAATCCTCAAGTTATATTATGCTTGATAATCAGAATATAAGCTTTCTGCCGTTGCCCAATACGGATTATTCCTTTGCACAGATTCCAATTTCAAAGGGAAATCATAACTTGACGAGTACAAAACCCGGTAATGGCTTCATTGCCTATGTCTATGGTTATGGTGGTGTCGAATCGTATGGATATGGGGTTGGATTTAATCTCAACATCAAACTTGATCTGGGTGGCGATATTCATTTTATTAAAGATACCGTCTTGCTTTGTCTGGGACAGGCCAAAATTCTGGATGCCGGATCTCATTTTACGAAATTTTTATGGAGTACCGGCGATACAACGCAGGCAATTTTTATTACCAAGCCAGGTTATTCAAAAGTTACTGCTACCACAATAGAAGGATGTACCATGACAGATAGCATCTATACTTATGTCAGTAATCCTGTTGTAAAATTGGTGAATGACACAACTATATGCAATCCAAAAACTTTTTTACTCGATGCCGGATCAGGTTTTGTTTCCTATTCGTGGTCGACAAAAGATTCACTTCAAAGAATCACTGCAAAGACAACCGGTATGTATAGCGTTTTAGTGAAAGATAAATACAACTGCCAAGCCAGTGATTCTGTT
>JBBQJE010000055.1:0-15661 GCA_038325635.1 Bacteroidales bacterium | reverse complement strand
GGTCCAGTGACCAGTCTCTTCGAAAATATTGAGGGCTTTTGGTGCTGTAATAACGTTGTATGCCGAAAACATGGAAGTAGGCGGACAAGTAACGTCATTGTAACCCCAGGAGTATAGGCCAGGGGCTTTTACCATTCGGGCAAAGTTCACAACATCATAATATTTTGAGGTCTCGATCTTGTCCTTTTTATTGTTGAAGGCTTTATTGGTTTCGTTGAACATGTGCGGCCATCCTCCGGCTCTTCCAAATAAATAGCCCGTCACATCACAAAGTGCCGGGTAAAAAGCAGCCAGAAATTTCACGCGGGAATCCAATCCGGCGGTTACAATCGACAAGGCTCCACCCTGACTTCCGCCGGTAACGGCTAAAGTTGAACCATCGAATTCAGGCAACGAATAAAGAAAATCGATTGCACGAACACAACCAAGATAAACACGTTTGTAGTAATAACGGTCTTTGTCGTCGAGGTTAAAGAACGGATAACCATCCAGTGTTGTTTTCCCAAGATCCAGATAAATTGCCGGATCCATCGTAACCGGAATACCGTGAATACCAATTTCTAAGGTAATTATTCCATATTCAGCCATGGCAACATCGCCTCCATAAGGACGAACACCGGCTCCGGGAACCCGCAGCAATGCAGGGTATTTGCCTGCCTTTTTAGGTACACTCAAGATCCCATAAAGTCGCACTCCCACTTTGTAATTTTGAATATTTGCCTGATAAACATTAATCTTTTCAGTACAGCGATCAGGTAATAAAATGAGTTTTACATCCATCGGAATTTTGGCGGCTTCTGCTTTGGCGTTGTTCCAGAATTGTTCAAAATCGGCAGGTAAGGTGGTGGTAGGTTTTATCTGATCGGGCGAATAAGCTGCTGTAGCCAGATTCTCGTAACGGATGCCATCAACTACAGCTGATACTCTGCAGCGTAAGAATCCGGCTTCCTTCATCGAACCTCCGTCGACCAAAAATTTTCCATCCTTCAAAATGGCCGAGTCCCTTTTGGTAGGAGCCATCTGTTCAGGTCCGACTTCATACTTGATTTTGACATTTTGGATCAATTCACTGTTCTTCATCACACTGATCTGAAATTTAGCCTGCTCGCCAGGTTTATAGATCCAGTTTTGGTGATCTGGGGTAACCACAATTTTTACAAGTCGCTCAATGGGTTGAGCAAAAAGCAAGGTGCAGCTCAATAGAGCGTAAAACAAAAAAGCTAATCTCAACTTATTAGTTGTCATGATTATAATATTTTAAATGATAGTCCTCCTGTCCAACATTCCAATAGCACGAAAGTCATCCCGTCTTTACTTCTTCAGCTTTATCACCTCGCTGCCAGCAAGCAAAAATGCTCCCGAACCGTATACTTCCCAACTATTTGCATCGAAGTTTTTCTTTGGATCGGCGCCGATAGGTTGCACCCAACCAACATGCCCATCTTTCTGAACGCAATCGTTTAATGCGATCCAGGATTTCTTCACTACCGGCAGATACGTTTCCTTATCAAGAATGCCATTGTTGATACCCCATGCCATTGCATAACAGTCGAAACCCGAACCGCTTACCTCACCTCCAGGATAGGAATCAGGATCAAGAAGACTTGCACGCCACAATCCGTCTGCTTGTTGCAAATCTTTAAGTCTCGCAGACATTTCCTTGAAAAGATTGATGTAGAAGTCTCTTCCTTCAAAGCTGGCAGGCAACTCTTGCAAGACCCGTACCAGTCCACCCATCACCCATCCGTTACCACGTGACCAAAAAATCTTCTTTCCGTTCGCTTCACGAATATCTTTGCCGTCATTTTTGATAACATATTTCAGGTCGCGGGCAAAAAGATGCTCCTCTTTATCATATAACAAATTATAGCACTCTTTGAATAGTTGATCGCTGTAGGTAATATAACTGCTATTGCCAGTTGCGACACCTAATTTTACCATAGCCGGAGGACCCATGAATAAGGCATCACACCACCACCATTTAATTACTTCAATATCCTTTTTTACAGGGTAAGGCTTTTTCATAAAAATGGCCATCGTGTCGATGAAAGGCTGAATAATTTCTTGTCTTTTCTCTATTTTGTAAACATCCACGTACGTTTGACAGATTGCAATATCATCGGCGTGATACCAGCGTTTACCTGGTTTCCAACCGGTCTTGTTTCCCAGATCCAGAAGCGCCTGATAGATGGCTTTTGATTTTGTGGTTTCCCAAGCAGCAGACACCCCAGCATAAAATGCGCCATTTGTCCAGTCGGTTGGCTCATGTTTGGGATTGTTTAATTGCCACTCCGTAACTTTTTTCATCGTTTTTTTGATGTTCCCGGCAGCAAAAAGCTTTTTAGTTGGATCAGGTTTAGCAAAACCTGCTGAAACAAAAAGAGCTAAAACAAACAAGGTGATAATCTTCTTCATTGGACAAAGGGTTTATTAAATTAAATGACAAATATATTAAGACGTGCAATCGATTGCAAATTAATTCTATATTTTTGTTTGTAATGTTATCTAACTATTTTAGTATGAAACGAACATGTTGCTTCCCAACACCCAGGAGAATGATACTAATTTTATCAACATGGAGTTCCATACTACCATTAAAAAACAGATTATTATAGTATGAAAAGAAACAGCCCCGAATCTCTCCAGAGATTACTGATTACCATCCTCCGAGTAGCCATTGGCTGGCATTTTTTATATGAGGGTATTTCCAAGATAGTTCAGGGCAACTGGACTTCAGCAGGTTATCTAAGAAATACGGCCGGTTTTCTTTCAGGATTCTACCATTCCATTGCCAGTTCACCAGTGGTACTACAGGTTACTGATCTGCTGAATATGTGGGGTCTTGTCATTATTGGACTAGCACTCTTTATCGGACTTTTCAGCCGGTTAGCATCTCTTTTTGGGGCGTTACTGCTTATTCTATATTATTTTGCCTATCCGCCATTTGGCAATCCAATGCTAAATTCCGCTGATGGGCATCTTTTTATTGTCGACAAGCTTTTCATTGAAGCAGCCGCCTTGGTTTTTCTATTCTTCTATCGTGAAAGTGGATATGGATTAGAACTGTTTATTAAAAGCTACCGCGAAAGCCCCAAAACACTAGTAGAACAATCGGAAGAAGGTTCAAATTCGAGACGTGAGGCATTGAAAAATCTGGCCACACTTCCTGCATTAGGAGTAATGGGGTGGAGTGCCGCACACAATTATAATACGTACGGTGCTGATGTAATGTCGGGCGCTACGATCCAGCTAAAACAAACTGCTCTAAGCGAACTGAAAGGCGTACTTCCTACCGGGAAGATCGGAAAGCATGAAATTAGCCGACTCATTGCCGGTGGAAATCTAATCGGTGGTTGGGCGCATTCGCGCGACCTGCTTTATGTTCCTTCCCTTTTCAAGGCATACAACACCGAACAAAAAGTGTACGAGACACTGATGATGGCTGAGCAGGCTGGCATAAACACGATCAATATTGGTTTTCCGTCGAATCCACTTTTGGCAAAATATAAAAAGATTACAGGGAGTAAAATTAAAGTGATATCGCAGGTGGCTCCTCACTTGGATAATACTAAACTTGCTTCGGTTGGAGCTAATACTGACCCTGGATTTTATTATGAATACATTGATAAAGCCATCGATTTTGGCGTCGATATCATTCAGGTTCAGGGCAATTGGTGCGATTGGCTGGTCCGGGAAAACAAGTTGGAGGTTATACAAAAAATGATGGATCATATCCGTAAACAAGGTTATACCGCAGGTCTGGCAGCCCACTCAGTAGAATCACTGATTGCCTGCGCTGATCAGGGCATCATACCGGATTACTACATGAAAACGATGCACCACGACCAATATTGGTCTGCTCACCCGCGCGAAAATCGTTTTCCCTTTGAGGTCGACGGAAAAAACTACCTGGATCATAACCGTTTTCACAATAATATGTTTTGCCTGTTCCCCGAACGTACCGTCGAATTTGTCAGTAAAGCTACTGTGCCGGTCATGGGATTTAAAGTGTTGGCCGCCGGCGCTATCGAACCGAAAGACGGCTTTAAATGGGCCTACAACAACGGTGCCGACTTTATTTGCGTTGGCATGTTTGATTTTCAGGTAGTCAGCAATGTGAACACGGCTATTGAATGCCTGAACACTGCCACCAGAACACGGCAGTGGTACGGGTAATCACATATTAGCAGCCGCTCAACGCAATTTCACAAAATTTCATTTTAATCCATAAAATCAACGTAAACCATGACGGATCAAATTCAATTAATCGCTTCGCGCATCAAGGAGCTACGGGAGATCTCGGGTATTTCAGTGGAGAGTTTTGCGCATGAACTTCTCGTTGAAAAGGAATTGTTGCTTAGCTATGAAAGTGGTGTTACCGATATCCCGGTTGGATTTTTGTTCAAAATAGCCCATCGTTTCGACATGGAACTTTCCGCTCTTTTGCGCGGAGATCAGCCCAAATTGCACGTTTATTCGGTTGTGAGAAAGGGAAAAGGATTAAATGTTGATCGTCGCAAACAATATACATACGAGAATCTGGCCTACAACTTCATCCACAAAAAAATTGAACCTTTTATTGTCACCGTTGCACCTTACCAGGAAAGCCGTATTCCGGAGGTCAATTCGCATCCGGGACAAGAGTTCAATTTCGTACTGGAAGGCAGCCTGATGGTGATGGTTGATGGTCACGAAATTACCCTGAACGAAGGTGATTCAATTTACTTCGACTCCGGCTACCAGCACGCCATGAAAGCATTAAATAATCAGTCTGCCAGTTTTTTAGCAATTATCATATAGATTTTGGTTTAACCAAATGAGTATTCAATATCAACCACCTAAGGCTTTTACGCACAAACAACCATAATTTGTAATTTTTAATTTTTAATTGACATCATGGTCCTTGACAAATATTTATCCCAGACAGAGTTTCAAACATATACCGATTTCGCGGAAAATTTTTCCATTCGAATACCGGAAAATTTCAATTTTGCTTATGATGTGGTAGATGATCTTGCCATTCGTTGTCCGGATAAGATCGCTATGGTATGGTGCAACGACAAAGGAGAGGAAGCAATTTTCACCTTTGGCCAGATGAAAAAGCAAAGTGATAAAGCGGCTAATTTCTTTCTGTCTGCCGGCATCCAAAAGGGAGATCCTGTGATGCTGATATTAAAACGACGGTACGAATTTTGGTTCTGTATTTTGGCACTTCACAAAATTGGCGCTATTGCCATTCCTGCTACGCATCTGCTCAGTTCAAAAGATCTTGTTTATCGTAACAATGCCGCCGACATAAAAATGATTGTCTGTGTGCCCGAAGCTGAAGTGATTCATCATGTTGAGGAGTCTGAAGCAAAATCACCAACCATGCGGGCAAAGGCGCTGATTGGTGAAGATCGTTCCGGATGGCTGAATTTTAATTCGGGGATGGAAAGTTGTTCGTCCGAATTTGTTCGCCCACAAGGCGACCAAGCTTCACAAAATGAGGATATTATGCTCCTCTATTTCACATCCGGAACAACCGGTATGCCTAAGATGGTGAACCACAACTTTATCTATCCGCTGGGACATATATTAACGGCTAAATATTGGCAAAATGTTCAGGATGACGGATTGCATTTCACGGTAGCCGATACGGGTTGGGCAAAATCTGCCTGGGGTAAATTATACGGCCAATGGATATCCGGAAGCGCCGTGATGACGTATGATTACGATAAATTCGTTCCCAAAAATCTGATTGAAATAATAGAGAAATATAAGGTTACATCGTTTTGTGCCCCTCCAACCATCTACCGTTTTCTCATTAAGGAGGAGCTTTCAAAATTTGATCTAAATGCCTTAAAATATTGCGTTGTTGCCGGTGAACCACTTAATCCGGAGGTCTTCAAGCAATTTTTGGAAGAAACAGGCCTCAGATTGATGGAGGGTTACGGCCAAACGGAATGTACGGTTGCCTTGGCTACCTATCCCTGGATGGAGCCAAAACCGGGTTCGATGGGGAAACCGTCTCCGGGCTATCAAATTGATCTTCTGGACGAAACAGGTGCATCCTGCGAAGTGGGTGAGGAAGGGCAAATTGTCATCTTTACGGATAAAAAGCGTCCGGTTGGAATGTTTAACGGTTACTATCGGGATGAACAATTGACTCAAAAGGTTTGGCACGATGGCATTTATTATACCGGCGATATGGCCTGGCGAGACGAAGACGGGTATTATTGGTTTGTTGGTCGGGCCGACGACGTGATCAAAAGTTCGGGCTACCGGATTGGCCCTTTTGAGGTGGAAAGTGCCCTAATGGAACACCCGGCTGTCTTAGAATGTGCCATCACTGCTGTGCCAGATCCTGATCGCGGACAGGTTGTAAAAGCGACTATCATCCTATCGAAAAATTACCAAGCGAGTGATGAACTTGCCAAGGAGCTTCAGGAGCATGTGAAGAGAGTCACCGCACCGTATAAATATCCCCGCATTGTCGAGTTTGTAACCGAATTACCGAAGACGATTAGTGGTAAGATACGAAGGGTGCAGATTCGGGAAGAAGACACGAAAGAATAAAAAAACAGCTACATTCTCATCCGGATGAACTAATTTTTCAATTTCAGATGAACGTACTTAATTTTCTCTCTGTTGTAAGTGTATGTAATATGAACAGTTCCATCCTCCCCCTGAATAATGGCGGGATAGCTGAATTCTCCTTTGGGCTGATCCTCTAGTACAATCAACTCTTTCCAGTCTTTTCCATCGACAGAGGTTAAAACGGCCAGTTTATTTCGGCCTTTCTCAATCGGATTACAAATCAGCAGCTGAGTGCCGTTTTTGAGCGTTACTGCATCAATTCCTGAATTATTGTTTACCATGTTTGTTGCTGCAACAGGGCTCCATGTTTTTCCATGATCGGATGACCATGTTTCAACGATCTTTTTCTCTTTACTTCTGCATAAAAGTTGAATAACTCCCTGTTCGTGAAACAGAATAGTTGGTTGAATTGCATTAAATCCATTGTTGTCAATTTTCGTTTTCCCCCAATTGTTCATGTCCTGATCGGAGGTTTCCACATAAATAGTCCAGGCATCTTTCGTTTCAATGCTTGTTGGATAAAGTATGCTCCCGTCTGGCATTCTTTGTGGTTTGTTTTTTATTGGCCCCAATAACTTACCGGGAATCTCCTTCGCCGCCGACCAGGTTTTCCCCAGATCATTTGAAATTTTATACATGCCCCACCACTCCCGTGGATTAACCCCCACTTTGTAGTATAAAATCACGTCGCCATTATCCCTGTTAAAGAGTACCGGATTCCAACATGGATAACGGAGTGTCTCGCTCACTATGCCATCTGCTGCCAATGCCGGTTCGCTCCATTTTCCATTGGTACAGATGGAAGTATAGATACAAACATCGGGATGATTTTCGTGTGTGCCACCAAACCAGGCTGCTAACAATCCCTCCTTCGTCTCTACAATTGTTGATGCATGGCATTCCGGAAACGGGGCTTTTTCATAAATATATACAGCTTTTAGCACTTCTGCTTTTTCGTGTGCCCGAGATGGATTTGCTTGTGATGAACCAGAAGTCAGCATGAAAATAATCCCGATAGCAAGGATATTCAAGTTATTCATAATTTTAAATTTTAAATTATAACGTTGGTCGAAATACCTTCTCCCTTTATTTTAAACATTTTGTAAACCTCGAACCAGATGATACTTGAAGTCCCTGCTGCAATGCAGACTAAGGCCTCAAGAAAGCTGATTTTCTCAAATTGAAACAGACTTAGAAGGAAGGGTACATTAAGGGTTAAAATGAGGAACAATGCCGCTCCGCCAACAACCCATTTGACCGTTTTATTAGAGGTTCCTATTATCTGAAAGATATTTCGCGACCAGGAACGATTTGACAGAATAATGGCAATATTCGAAACAATAAGCGTTGTGAAAGCTAGTGCTCGTACTTCCTTTTCCGAGTAGTTCATTTTTAATCCGATCAGATAAATAGCGAAAACAACCACCAAAATACCAATACCTTGCGTGCAGCTTAGCCAAATCTTCTTTGCTCCAAAAAATGGTTCATTAATATCTTTCGGTGGACGACTCATTACATTTGTCTCAGACTTTTCTGCTTCGAAGATGATAGAACATGCAGGGTCAATGATCAACTCAAGAAATACAATATGAACCGGCCACAAAAGTAGCGGAAGATTTGAGAAAAATACTGGAATAAGCGACAACCCGGCAATTGGTACGTGAATGGCGAAGATATAGGCCAGTGCTTTTTGAAGATTGTCGAAAATACGCCTGCCCATTCTTATTGCTCCGACAATGGACGAAAAATTATCATCCATTAGAACCAACGACGAGGCTTCGCGCGCTACGTCCGTGCCCTTTTCTCCCATAGCGATTCCAATGTGAGCAGCTTTCAGCGCAGGTGCATCGTTTACTCCGTCGCCCGTCATGGCTACTACTTCACGGTTGCGTTTCAGTGCATTAACAATTTTTAACTTTTGCTCCGGAATAACTCTCGCAAAAACATTTACTTCTTTGATACGCTCACAAAGCTCCTCTTCCGACATCGCATTTAGTTCCGATCCGCTGATGGTCACTTCATGGTTTTTTAGTCCTATTTCCCGGGCAATATTCATCGCAGTTACAGGATAGTCGCCTGTAATCATAATTACCCGGATACCCGCCTTGTAACATTCGCTGATTGCCTCAGGTACCGTAGCTCGTATTGGGTCGGACAAGGCAATCAATCCAACAAATTCGAATTCAAAATCGTGTTGAATATCCGGCAAATGGGAATCGCTGATCATTGTTTTTGCAACTCCTAAAACCCGTAATCCTTCCGAAGCCATATCCGAGATCGCTGTGGCAAAGGTGGCTTTCAACTCTGAAGATAGGTGACATAGATCAAAAATAGCTTCCGGAGCTCCCTTCGCAGCTATAGTTTGCTGCTGGCTTTCTGAATTGGTAAAAACGCGCGACATCGCAAGAAGTTCCTTAGAAAGTGGGTATTCTTTTACCATTTGCCAATCGGTATGGATGTGTTCCGTATTTTTAAGGAAAGCGTCTCCCATATTTGTAATGGCTCTTTCCATCGGGTCGAATGGATTCGTCTGACTGGACAAAATACCGTACTCGATAATTTCGTGAAACTCCTCCGGAAAGGCCTCTATTTTACTGACTGTATGAAAATTCTTTCCGTTGTAGAGTCGAGTTACTGTCATCTTATTTTGAGTAAGTGTTCCGGTCTTGTCGGTACACAATACGGTAGCCGAACCAAGGGTTTCTATCGCTGAAGGTTTGCGAGTCAATACACTTTTTTTAGACATGCGCCAGGCACCTAAAGCCATAAAAATGGTGAGGACTACCGGGAATTCTTCCGGCAACATGGCCATCGCCAGGGTAATTCCAGCCAGAAATCCTTTCAGCAAGTCGCCGCGTGAAATAGTATACACTAAAATGACTACCACGCACAATAAAATACCAATAATTGCCAATCGCTTAACCAAAATTCCCATTTCGGTTTTGAGCTTGGTCGGTTCTTCAACCACCGAGTCAAGTGCTTTCCCGATTTTCCCGATTTCCGTGTTTGAGCCTATTGCAGTTACTTTTACGACTCCATTTCCCTGAACAATCATGGAGCCGGAATAGACGAAAGGAAGCTCGTCTCCTCCAGGTTGAATACTTTCGTCAGTTCCATTCCATTCTGATTTACTGACAGGAACCGATTCTCCAGTTAACAACGATTCATCGGCCATCAGATTAACGGAATATAACACTGTTGCGTCTGCCGGCACACGGTCTCCTTCCTGAAGGATAACAAGATCATCTGTTACTACTTCCCTTCCGGCAATTCGCTTTTCAATACCCTCCCGTATAACCAATGCACGAGGGCTCGCGAGATCTTTTAAAGCATCCAAAGCTCTCTCCGTTTTCTTCTCCTGATAAAATTCAATTCCCATGATGACGAATACGAAGCCAAGTAACATGAGTCCTTCCTGAACATCGCCCAGCACCAAATACAAAGTTCCACATGCGACCAACAGCAGAAACATTGGTTCCTTCACTACTCCCCATGCTAAGGCAAATAGATTTTTTGGCTTTGAGGAAGGAAGTTCGTTGAGTCCTTCTTTCGTCTGTTTTTCAATAACTTGCGCCTGTGTTAAACCTTGAAATTCTTTAGAATTTATGTCAAATGCCATTTTTATTGTCTCCTGTATGTTTAATTTTAATTAGAGCCCTTTAACTACTGTTTAATATTTTGTAACTATTTGAAAATTTTACCCAAAAGATCTACTAACTGTTTCTCTTCTGTGTTGTTTAAACGTTGACTCATTAATGCAGCTAACCGACGATGGGCAAAATCGTGCATTTCATTGATCTGGTGGCCTTTTTCTGTAAGGTGTAAATGGGCACTTCGTCTGTCTTCATCAGACCTCACGCGAGTAATCAAATTCTTGTCAATCAGTTTATCTATCGCCACCTTAACAGTTGGCTTGGTCAAATTCATTGTGACAGACAACTCGGTAAGATTTGGATTGATCAACTGATTTATGGTTTCGAGATAATGCATCTGAGTTAGGGTCAGTTCATTAAAGTTAAACTGCTCCTTGGCCTCTTCTTCCATCTGAACGATTACGTGCGACATTTTAGAGATGATTTGAACTAGCTTTTCCATGAATCAAATATAGTTAGAATATTCTAACTGATTGAGGTTTGCAATTTTTTTTTTAGAACCGCATCTGAGTACAACTTAAAACCAAAAAATAAGACAATGGCTGTAAAATCGACCAATACGTCGGTAAAATCAATCCAATCGTCTATTCCATTTTCAATAAGACAGAAGTAAATGTTGCTTTGCTTCAAATAGAAAATGAAGTTATGAAGACATTTCAAGAAAAATTATTTATTGCCGGAATTCTGTTACTAATTTCAGGATTCGCCGGTAAGGCACAAACAAAGGCATGGAGGCTGGAAGATTGCATCAATTTTGCTTTGAGTAAGAATATTCAGGTAAAGAAGGCCGATCTGACAATGAATCAAAACCTGCTTTATGCCGAACAGGCAAAAGCCAATAGAATGCCTTCCCTGAACGCTTCCGTTAGCCAAAATTTCAACTGGTACAAAGGTTTTGATTCTTCAACGGGTCAATATGGTAGCAGTAACGGGTCAAACAGCTCCAATTATGCGGTTAACTCAAACGTTTTACTCTTTAACGGAGATAAGCTTGGAAACAAAATCAAACTCGCAGAAATTGCCATGCAGAGCGGAAACCTGTATTCAGCAACTGTGAAAGAGTCTGTTGGCATTACTATTCTAAACGCTTACCTTCAAGTTCTGTACAGCTATGAAAGCGTAAAAAATGCCGCCAAGCAAATAGAATTAACCACAGAGCAACTTTCTTTGGCAAAGGAGAGAATGGATCTGGGTGCGATTTCAATGGCCGATTACCTGCAAATCAAATCTGAACTGGCAGCAGAAAAATCAACGTTAGCAACGACTCAAAGTCAGTTGGCAATTAATAAGGTAACCTTGATGCAAATCATGGAATTACCAGTAGACCAGAGTTTTGAAATCAGTTCGCCTAATCTTGATAGTTTGCTTTTAAAATCTGAACTGCCAAATGCGCAGGAAATTTATTCGATCGCCTTAGGTATCAAACCGCAAATAAAGAATGCCGAACTGAATAAAGTGAGCGCCGGTCTTAACGTCAACGTTGCCAAAGCCGATTATCTGCCAACTCTTTCAATGGGAGCAGGTCTGTCTACCGGATATTCAAGTCTGAACACTGGTGCCGTTTATTCCAACCAACTCAAGGATAAAATCAATCCGTCCATTGGACTTTCCCTTTCTATGCCGATCTTCCAGAAAAAGCAGGTAAAGACGAATGTTGGGATTGCAACTATCGCAGTATCAAATGCAGAGCTCGATGAGATAAATACAAAAAATACCCTTCGAAAAGAAATTGAACAGGCTTGCGTGGATGTTGAATCAGCTAAATCACAATTCGCTGCTGGTCTGGAACAGATGCAATCAAGCAAGGAGTCTTATGATGTTGTGAGCGAAAAATACAACGTAGGATTACTCAATTCCATTGACTTTCTGGTTCAGAAAAACAATGTGATCGTATCAGAAAGCAAAGTACTTCAATCAAAATTCAATCTGATATTTAGTTACAAAGTGGTCGACTTCTATAAAGGTATCCCATTAGTTCTCTAGATATTAACAACTATAAAACATTCATAAAAAGATAAATTTAAATAACATAAGATCATGAAAAAAAAGTATTTGTATAGTGGATCGGCTTTAGCGGTTGTTGCTATTGGATTCATTGCATTCACCCTATTTAAGACTGCCGAACAAACCTACACATTCGAAACAGCTAAAGTCGGCAAAGGAACAATTAGTAATACCATCACAGCGACCGGAGCCCTCGAAGCAATCAAAACTGTTTCAGTAGGCACACAGGTTTCAGGGGTAATTGAAAAAATCACAGTTGATTTCAATTCTGTGGTAAAAAAGGGACAATTGCTTGCCCAACTAGACGAGACTCCATTATTAGCGCAACTTGAACAATCTAAATCATCTGTAGATCAGGCAGAAGCACAAGTAAAATACCAAAAATCAACCTACGACCGTTACAAAGCATTGGTTGAAAAGAAACTGATTGCACAATCTGATTTTGATCTTGCCGAATACAATTACAACAACTCAGTCGCTTCATTGAGAAATGCCAAATCTGTTTACGACAAGAATAGAATTAATTTATCGTATGCACGTATTTACTCACCAATCGATGGTGTGATTCTTAACCGTGCCGTCGATGAAGGCCAAACTGTTGCTGCCAGCTTTAACACACCAACACTGTTCACCATTGCAAACGATTTAACACAGATGCGTGTTGAAGCCAAAGTGGACGAGGCTGATATAGGTCAGATCCAAATGAATCAGCGTGTTCAATTTACGGTCGATGCATATCCTGATTTGAAATTCTCAGGTTCTGTTTCCGAAATAAGAAAACAACCAGTTGTTACCTCGAATGTAGTCACTTATACAGTTATCATTCAGGCCCCAAATCCAGATACAAAATTGATGCCCGGCATGACAGCAAGTACCACCATTTTTGTCAACGAAAAAACCGACATTCCTGTTGTTCCGGGAAAAGCGCTACGCTTTTCTCCAATTGAGGAAACGTATACCTCCTATTATAAATCACTACCGGAAAGTGCTAAAATCAATATGAGTTCAAAATTGCCTGTTGTCAATCCAAAGGATCAAAAAGCCAGTTTTATATGGATAAAAAATGGGCAGGAAATATCCCGCAAAGAGGTAAAAATTGGCGAAAATGATGGCATCAACTATGAATTGATTTCAGGATTGAATCAGGGTGATGAAATCGTTCTGGCTATGACGGCCGTAAAAGCATCTGCAGCAGCAAAAGTGAAGGCTAAAAGCCCCTTCATGCCAACTCGTCCCGGACAAAAAAAATAGTACCAAAAAAATGAACAACACAATAATTGAGGTTATAAACCTCAGAAAAGATTTTCAGGTAGGAGATGTAACAGTTCGCGCTTTAAAAGGCATCGATATGCAAATTAGAAAAGGTGAATTTGTGGCCATCATGGGTGCAAGCGGATCAGGAAAATCAACCATGCTAAACATTCTGGGTTGTCTGGATAAACCTTCAGTGGGTGAATATAAGCTCGACGGGGTAAGTGTTTCCGGTCTCAATAAAAATCAGTTGGCCGAATTGCGCAATGAAAAGCTGGGCTTTGTATTTCAATCGTATAATTTACTGTCAAGAACATCGGCTCTTGAAAACGTAGAGTTGCCACTCTATTATAACGACCGCATAAAATCAAAGGAACGAAAAGAAAGGGCCATTGCAGCTCTCGAATCAGTGGGGCTGGCCGACAGGATGCACCATACGCCTAATCAACTTTCAGGCGGACAGCAACAGCGAGTTGCCATTGCACGCTCATTGGTGAACGATCCAGTCGTTATTCTGGCAGACGAGGCGACTGGAAACCTCGATACACGAACTTCTTACGAAATTATGGAGCTCTTCCAACGCCTCAACACGGATCAGGGGAAAACCATTGTCTTTGTAACGCACGAACCGGATATTGCCCGGTTGACTTCACGAAATATCGTTTTCCGTGACGGATGGATTATCAGCGAACAACTGGTCAAAGACAAGCTATTCGCTTCCGAAATTCTGAAGTCTTTACCCATCGATAATCACGATTTAATACCAGCAAAACCATGAATTACTCAAATTTGACAAAAATTGCAAAGAATGCGCTGATGCGTAATAAATTCAGGGCTTTTCTTACAATGCTCGGTATCATTATAGGTGTCGCATCAGTCATTGCTATGTTAGCTATCGGTCAGGGTTCAAAGAAAAGTATTCAGGATCAAATGTCGAGTATGGGTTCAAATCTGGTATTTATTTTGCCCGGTTCTCAACAGCGTGGTGGCGTTATGATGGGAAATTCAAGCAGCCAGTCATTGAGAATGGCAGATCTCGAAGCAATAAAGCAACAATGTTTTAATATCTCGGCGATTTCTCCGGAAGTCAGAACTAGCGGACAGGTTGTCTTTGGAAACGGCAACTGGCCAACATCAATCTATGGTTCAAATGCTGAATATTTGGATATCAAAAAATTCTCAGTAGAGAGTGGCCGGGTATTTACGGAGAAGGAAATTACCAATCTGGCCAAAGTTTGCCTCGTTGGGAAAACGATCGTTGAGAAAATTTTTCCAAATGGGATAGATCCGATCGGACAAACCATTCGATTCAAAAACATTCCAATGAAAATAATTGGGGTATTAAGCGAAAAGGGTGAAAATTCATTCGGTCAGGATCAGGACGACTTAATGATTGCACCTTATACTACTGTTCAACGGAGATTTCTGGCTATCGACTATATCCAGGGTATTTATACATCAGCCAGCAGCGAAGAAAAAACCGCTGAAGCAATTCTCGAAATGCAAACTATCATGCGTAAGCAGCATAAAATTGCTAAACCGGAAGATGATGATTTTCGCGTGATGTCGCAGTCTGAATTAGTAAAAACATTCACTTCAATCAGTGATATTCTCACAACCCTCTTGGGCGCTATCGCAGGAATCTCATTGCTGGTAGGAGGAATCGGTATCATGAATATCATGTATGTCTCTGTAACAGAACGTACCCGGGAAATCGGGCTTCGCATGTCGATAGGTGGCAAAGGAATTGATATTTTAATGCAGTTTCTGATAGAATCTACCATGTTAAGCGTTGTAGGAGGTGTGATTGGTATTGGATTTGGCTATCTGATAAGTGCCGTTGTTGGCTCACTCATGGGGTGGCCGGTCGTCATTATGACGGAGTCAGTGGTTGTTTCCTTTTTGGTCTGTAGTGCTATTGGCATCTTTTTCGGATGGTATCCAGCTAAGAAAGCGTCAAATCTGAATCCAATTGATGCATTGCGTTATGAATAAGGTTGTTAAAGAGTCGCTGCTTTAGCATCGTTATCATTTACATGTATAGGTAGCCCTCTTTATCACATTTTAGATGTACCCGCTTTATTTTGAGTATCCAATACCTATCTTTGATAAAAATAAATTCGATGGCTAAATCTCGAACCATTTCTGACAAGAAGATTTCATTAGCACTTCAT
>JBBQJE010000054.1:0-15935 GCA_038325635.1 Bacteroidales bacterium | reverse complement strand
TTAATACTTGGGTTACCCCCTTTATTCCCTACAAGATAATAAACTATTCGTGAACTACAAACATTTCAATGAACTTTTTTCGCTAAAACCCCAATAAAATAAGGACTTTTAGATATATTTGTTAACTAAACGACATTGAATTTTAATCTGTAATTTTTAATTTGTAATTTTTAATTCTTTCACAATGGCGAGGGCTTCTCTAACTTTTTGTTCGATATAGCTAAAGTTACCAGCAGCAATTACTTCCGGAGGTGTGAGTTGTGATCCTAATCCAACGCAGGCAACTCCTGCCTTAAACCATGCTTCGAGGTTTTCCCTGTCGGGCGTCACTCCGCCGGAAGGCATGATGCTGGTCCAGGGACAAGGTGCCAGAATTGCCTTGACAAATGACGGTCCTCCCACCTCTTTTCCTGGGAAGATTTTGACAATTTCACAACCTAACTCTTCAGCTAGGTTAATTTCGGAAAGCGTACCACAGCCAGGCATCCAGGCAATTTTACGGCGATTGCAAATCTTGGCCATATCCGGATTGAGGCTTGGTGAGACGATAAAATTAGCTCCCAATTGAATATAAAGTGCAGCAGTTGCTCCATCAACGACAGATCCAACCCCCATGATCATCTCGGGACATTCCGTGGCACACCATTTATTTACCTCAGCAAAAACTTCATGTGCAAAATCACCGCGGTTGGTAAACTCGAAAACTCGTGCACCACCTGCATAACAGGCCTTTACAACATTCTTAACGAGAGTTGAATCTTTATGGTAATACAATGGAACAATACCTGTTCCGATAAGCGTGTTGAGAACTTTTAACCTTTTAAAACGTGCCATACTAATTTTATTAAATATCAGTAAATAATCATAAAACAAAGGTAAAACTTAGAAGGATAAAGGATAAAGGATAAAGGATAAAGTGAAAACGCTCTAATCTTAATCATCTCATGTCTAATGTCTTATGTCTTATATCTCTCCTCTTATCTTGAAACTCTGCCTGAAGAGTCCCCACCCATCAGTTTCTCTACTTCAGAGACAGAAACCCTGTTGTAATCGCCATATATTGTGTGTTTTAGGCAGGAAGCAGCGACGGCAAAATCCAAGGCTGATTGAAGATCATCCCGGTAGGTGATTAAACCATAAATTAATCCACCCATGAATGAATCGCCACCACCAACTCTGTCGACAATGTGCGTGATTTGGTAGGTTGGTGCCTTAAAAAGCGTTTTCCCGTCGTACAGAACACCGCTCCATGAATTGTGACTGGCATTGACTGACCCACGAAGTGTGGTAATAACTTTTTTACAGCGAGGAAATTGAGCCATTACCTTTTGTGATACAGACAGATAGGCATCCGCCTCGACATGTCCGGCAGTCACGTCAACACCATCAGGATGAATATTCAGTGCCATAGCTGCATCTTCTTCGTTACCAAGAATTACATCGCAACCAGCTACCAGCAAAGGCATTACCTCATGAGCCTCCTTGCCGTATTTCCAGAGGTTTTTCCGGTAATTAAGGTCGGTAGATACAGTAATTCCAAGCTTGTTGGCAATCTGAATGGCTTCGAGACAAGCATCAGCAGCGCCTTGTGAGATGGCTGGCGTGATACCAGTCCAATGAAACCAGGTGGCTCCGTGAAACACTTTTTCCCAGTCGATCATTCCTGATTTGATATCAGCAATTGAAGACCCTGATCGATCATAGATAACTTTACTGGCCCTGCTCACAGCACCTGCTTCCAGAAAATAAATACCCATTCGATCACCCCCTCTAAGAATTGCGGAAGTGTCAACTCCAAATCCCCTCAACTCACGAATGCAGGCATCTGCGATATCATTTTTAGGCAGCCGCGTAATAAATTGCGTGTTTATGCCGTAATTTGCCAGAGAGATCGCCACATTCGCTTCTCCACCGCCAAAAGTAGCACTCAGATTGCCGGATTGACCGAATCGCTCATAGCCTGGTGTGGCGAGCCGCAGCATGATTTCGCCAAATGTGATTACTTTATCCATAGATTTAATTTTTCTTCTTACCACAAATTTCTCAAATTAACACAAATACCCCCCTTTTTCAACCCCCATTTTACCACTGATTTCACAGATTACACAGATTAAAATTTCCTTACCACAAATTTCACAAATTAACACAAATACCCCCCTTTTTCAACCCCCTTTTTACTACTGATTTCTCAGATTACACAGATTAAAATTTCCTTACCACAAATTTCTCAAATTAACACAAATTACCATCTTTCTCAACCCCCATTTTACCACTGATTGCACTGATTACACAGATTAAAACTCAGGACTACAAATCAGAAATATAGATGATTACCACTGCCCTAGTCTTCAAGTCCAAAAGTCTTTTAACTAATTCCGTTCTTAAACTGGCAGATCGTTCTCCCCTTTAACGTATCCAAAGTTGGCTAAGATTCCTCCGTCTACATAAAGGACATGACCATTTACGAAGTCACTGGCTTTAGAAGCGAGAAAAAGAGCTGCATTACCGACATCTTCAGGTTCACCCCAACGACCGGCAGGTGTACGGGTCATGACGAGATCGTTGAAAGGATGATTGCCAAGTCGGATATCTGCGGTTTGAGCCGTTGCAATGTAACCGGGACCAATGCCATTAATCTGCACATTGTATTTTGCCCATTCGCAGCACATATTAGCCGTTAGGAGCTTTAATCCGCCTTTGGCAGAAGCATAGGCAGAAACGGAATTACGTCCATAAACGCTCATCATGGAGCACATGTTGATGATTTTTCCTGAGCGACGGGCAATCATGCCGGGAGCAACTCGTTTGGCAATAATCAAAGGTGCAACCAAGTCTATATCAATAACTTGCTTAAAATCACTGATGGCCATGTCTAAAATTGGAATACGCTTGATAATTCCGGCATTGTTTACCAGAATATCAACTGGCCCAACTTCTTTCTCAATCTGAGAAATGCCTTTGTCGACTGCTGCTTCATTCGTTACATCAAAATTAAGCGTAAAGACATCCAGTCCAACTTTTGCATATTCAATTTTACAGTCAGCCAGTTTTTCGTCGGACAAATCGTTGACACAAATTTTAGCACCTGCTGCACCCAGCGTTTTGGCAATTGCCATCCCGATTCCGTGTGTTCCCCCGGTGATTAGGGCTACTTTTCCGGTTAAATCAAAAAGATCGTTCATACTCTATTTTATTTATTATGTTAATTTAAAGATAGTTGCTTCATTCAAATTATGCTGATTATCAATAATTTTGGATTTTCGATTACGCTGCAATGTCACATTTGCATTTTTCATTTTTCATTTTTCATTTTTCATTTTTCATTCTAATGTCTTCCTATTTCAAAATCCAAAATCCAAAATCCAAATTTATAATTCAATGGCGTGGTCGGCAGGAAAATTTTGCCCGCTCCATATTTTTTTGGCTGTCCAGTCGGCAGGAGGATCAGCCCAGAAAGGATCTGTTTTCGGCAATCCAAGCGGTAGTAATCCAACCGAACAAAGATAAAGGCTTCCTGTAGAAATATAGGTCTCCCCGATTGCTGGCTGATGACCAAAGAAGCCTATCGTTAACCATCCATTCGCATCAAACATACCAGGTGCTTCTGCAAGTCTGTGAATAACTGCCGACATAGCACAGCGAACCTGAGCAGGTTTTAGCTTATCTGATAACTGATGGTTCAGCGCCATTTGTCCAAGATGCTGGAAACATCCGAATCGGTATGGCAGTGAGCGACCGATAGCCGGAAAGGATCCTTCGGGAGAGATGAGTTTTTCCTGAATATCTGCATATCGCCTGGCTCTGGTCAAAACCAATTGGTATGTTTTCGTTTTACTCTGATCGTGTTTTATCCATTCTGTCAGAATTGTTAGTAGCATAGGCTGGATAACGAAACTGTTGTAATAATCCCAGTGAAAATTAGGACCGTCACCATACAAACCATCGCCCTTGTACCATTCCATCATTTTTTTGACATACTGATCCATGCGCAACTCGTCGGCTTGTTCGCCTGCAAAGAGCAAAAATGCCTCTACCATAGCACTAAACAATATCCAATTGTTGTTTCCCGGAGTAATGACACGACTGCTTTTCATGGCATCCACTATTTGCCGCTGAGTTTGATCATCTAGTTGATGCCACAATACTTTAGGGGCACGAAGAATGGCGTGTGCCAGGAAGGCTGCATCGACTAAAGGTTGATGATTTTTTGTAAAGTTCATGAAATCAGGCGACTGCGGATCAACAGCCATTTTCATGCTTTTCTGAGCCAGGGAGATCATCCTTTTGCGCTTTTGACCTTCGATGGTTTCGTCGGGTCCAAGTTCCAGCCAGGGAGCCATTCCCGCCATGAGGCGACCAAAGGCTTCGAGATAGGTTACAGAACGACGAGAAGCATCTTGACCAGGAGCACACTCGACCGGCATAGTTTTCTTAAGCTCACCTTTGCTCAGTGCATCAAGGACGGGGGTAGCAATCCTGGTAAGTAAGTTAACCCAGTAATCGCGCTCAGAAATCGCTGATTTAGGGACGGCCACTGATGCCGACAATTTTCCAGCTAAAGGAAAAAGTCCGGCTATGGAGAGATAACGAAATGCGTTGCGTCTATTCATTGAGAATTAAAATAAAAATTTTGGATTTTCGATTTTCGATTTTGGAATGCGCTGTGTACTGAATATTGCACTACAATTTTCTACATTCTTGACGAAGATTGAATTTTGCTTAAAGCGTAATCGAAAATCCAAAATCCAAAATCCAAAATTCCTATCTGAGTTCATTTGGTTGCACAACATCCATATCTGCATAATCGAGGTTCTCCCCTGCCATACCCCAGATAAAGATATAGTTACTTGTACCAGCTGCAGAGTGAATTGACCAGTTTGGCGAGATAACAGCCTGTTCGTTGCCCATCCAAATATGTCGGGTTTCCTGCGGCTGACCCATAAAATGGCAAACAGCCTGACCCTCAGGCACATTGAAATAGAAATAAACTTCCATTCTGCGGCTGTGAGTATGAGCAGGCATGGTATTCCACACACTACCCGGACGAAGTTCCGTCATTCCCATCTGAAGTTGGCATGTCTCAATCACTTTGCTAATCAGCAATTGATTGATCTGCCTTTCGTTGGAAGTTTGTTGCGATCCCAGCTGAAGAACATTAGCATCTTTTAGGGTAATATGGCGTGTAGGAAGTTCCTTGTGAGCAGGAGTCGAATTAAGATAAAAACGAGCAGGTTGTGCGGCATTTACAGAGCTGAAAACTATTTTCTCTGCTCCCTTTCCGATGTATAGAGCCTCTTTGAAATCCATCAAATAATCTTTGCCATCGACCTTCACAGTTCCTTTACCACCGACATTGATAATACCTAATTCGCGGCGATAGCAGAAAAATGGAGCCTTAAGTGCATCGACCGTCGTTAATTCGAGCGGAGCACTTACCGGAACTACACCTCCGGCAATGTATCGGTCGTAATGAGAATAGACCAAGTGAATCTGGTCAGCTTCCATTACTTTTTCAATCAGAAAATGTTCTCTGAGTTGGTTGGTGTCATAATTTTTTACATCGGAAGGATGGGATGCGAAACGTTCGTGGAAGTGGATCATGGTGTTATAATTTAGAGAGTAAACTAAAGTGACTTATTCTTGGGTACAAATATAAGCAGTAATTCATAATTGTGCAATCGATTGCATTTTTATTTTAAAAATGTGAGATAAAAAAATATTTATTCTCATCTTTGTGCAAAGACATTACACTTTCATGCACAAAAAATCGGAGCCAACCATTCATGATATTGCCAGAGAATTGAAGATTTCTGCCTCAACTGTTTCCAGAGCTTTACAAAATAATCCACGCATTAGCCTGAAAACCAGAGATAAAATTATAGCAACTGCCGAAATAATGGGCTACAGGCCCAATACGCTCGCCTCCAATCTGCGCAATAAAAAATCGAATACAATTGGGATCGTTGTGCCGCTCATAAACCGCTATTTTTTCTCTGCGGTAATCAGTGGTGTGGAAGATGTTGCTTTTAAAGCAGGATACACGGTGGTCATCTCGCAATCCAATGATCAGGCCGACAAGGAGATTTCAATTGTGCATTCTATGTTTGCCAATCGGGTGGACGGACTGATCATTTCCATTGCCATGGAAAGCACCTCATTCGACCATTTGAAGATGTTCACAAAAAAGAGTATTCCGCTAGTTTTCTTCGACAGGGCAGTACCGGAGATTGAAACCAATAAGATTGTAGTGGATGATTTCATGGGTGGATTCAGGGTTACCGAACATTTAATAAACCAGGGTTACAAAAGAATCGGTCATTTAGCTGGTCCTCAGAATCTGACGACCTATTATGATCGAAAAAACGGTTATATCGATGCGTTGCTGAAGAACGGAATTGCATTCGATGAAATGTTAGTTGTTACGAACAGACTTCGGAGTGAGGACGGAATAGCTGCAGTTCAATATTTGCTGAGTTTGCCAAATCCTCCGGATGCCATATTCTGTGGCAACGATACGACCGCTCTCAGTACGATGATCTACCTGCGCGACAAGGGAATCAGGATACCGGAAGATATTGGAATTGTTGGATTCAGCAACGAGCCCTTTTCGAGCGTTGTTTCGCCTTCCATCTCGACGATTGCTCAACCAGGCTTTATAATGGGTCAGAAAGCGGCTGAGCTTATTTTAAGTCAGATTGTGCACAAAGAAAAATCGTTTAAAACGCTGGTAATGCCTACCGAGTTGATTATCAGGGAATCGTCGAATCGAAAGAAGGTGTGAACTGAAAGGATAAAAAATCACGCAGATGAACCTGTCGGATTCCTTTAAAATCGCTCCCAGCCGAAATTTCATCCATGGTAACAACATACTTGGGATAATTATCTTCTATAGCCATAAGATTGCTGAATTCGCGATCAATCGTCTTTTGGTCAATTAACATATAAGCTACTTGCACGTAGATTCTTTGCCCGTTTCGTTCAGCCATGAAGTCTATTTCTTTATCCCCTAATTTACCTACAAATACAGTGTAATTATTTCTTTTAAGATGCAGAAAAACAACATTTTCCATCAACTTATTTACGTCACTTCTGTAATCAAACGATCTTGTAGCATTCCGCAATCCCAAATCTTCAAAAAAATATTTATCACCAACCTCAAAGATCTTCAGCCCTTTCACATTTGCCCGCTGTACTTTGTGAATATAAAAAGCATTTGTCAATGCTCGCAAATAGTTTAACACCGTTTGAGTTGGTACGTTTTGCTGTTGGGATTTAAGGTATTTACTGATGTTAAGTGCTGAAAAAATATTTCCTGTATTATCAGCTAAAAAAGCGATCAGGTTTTCTAAAAAAGCGATGTTCCTTATGTTTTCCCTTGCCACAACATCTTTTAGCAAGATCGTTGAATTTACGTTTTTTAGGTATTCAAATACTACATCCTGGTCTAAACCTGTATGCATTAAATAAGGCATTCCACCCAATTTTAAATATTGGATCAGGCTTTCGCTGGAATTCTCCAGGTTATGGAATTCCAGAAATTCAGTATAACTCAATGAATATACAGGAAACTGGATATATCGTCCTGAGAGCGTAGTTGCCAATTCGCCTGAAAGCATCTGAGCATTGCTGCCGGTACAAATAATATCGCATTTTGATTCGGCTAAGAGGCTGCGTAAACAGAGTTCAAAGGATTTAACTTCCTGCAGTTCATCAATTAACAGAAAATTTCGCATTTCTGGCCTTAAGCTAGTATCAACATATTGATATAGAGCTTCATGCGTGCGAATTGAATCAAACTCATGTAGTTCAAGGTTGAGGTAAATTATATGCGCATCAGAATGTATCAGCTTAATTTCGTCGATCAGTTGGAGCATGATATAACTTTTTCCAACACGTCTTTGTCCTGTCAAAACCTTGATGATTTGTTTCCCAATAAATGGTTTTATTCTGTCAATATAAAGAGGGCGCTTAATATATGAAGTACTCATAAGAATTTTCATTATGATTGAAATATTTAGTAAATATACATACTATTTCAATTATAATAGAAAGAATAAACATTATAAATTGTATTTCTGTTATAACAGAAATTCTTGTCTGATTCTGCAATTTTATAAATCGCAACATCAAAAAGGATTTAAGAATTGGGAATCATTAATTTACAACCTTTTACCGCAATAGCGCCGTAGCACACCAAAGGAGTGGAGCCTGTCCGTGGAGATCGCCAACGATACGTTTGCGCTGCAGATAATAATCATGATCGTTTTTGATGTTTGTGCCTTCGCAAACTTCTGTTTGTTCATCATCAGAATTGATATAAGTGGTTAATGCCAACCAACCTTTTCGGGCAGCAGCGCCGTATATTTCTTTGTCGAGCCAGCCATGCTTCACACCAGTAATCATTGCATAGGTAAACATGGCAGTACCGGAAGTTTCTTTCCAGGCCGTTGGATCGTCAATCAATTGTTTCCACATTCCGTCCGATTCCTGAAACTTCAGCAATGAAGCCATCATTTTATGATAACCGGCCATGATTATGGCTCGATCCGGATGGTTTTTAGGCAGACTGCGGAGAATCTCTGCCATCCCGGCAGCCATCCAGCCATTCCCGCGTCCCCAGCTAAAGTGAGTTTCAGGTGAATGGTAAAATAGTCCGTTTTCAAGTTGAATTTTATCCAGGTAAAGCACCATTTCTTTGGCAGCCCTATCGATGTATTTCTGATCTCCTGTAGCCCTGAAAGCCTGTGCCTGAACGGCTGTTATCATAAACATATCGTCAATCCAGATTCTGGTTTGCCAGGAATATCCCTGATCAGCCCACTCTTTTTGTTCCTTTGTCGCATTTTCAGGAAGTTGCCATTGGGTATCTGCGTACAACAAACCCAGGTCCAGATATTTTTTCTCTTTGGTTTTCAAATATAATTCGAGCGGAACGGCTCCAAAAACATTGTTATCCACATGATTTGGAATGGGTTGAAGCGATTTTTCAGTAGAAAAAAGAGGTGTAAAACGGGCTTCAAAACGGTTGAATAAGGGTTGATTTGAAGTCGCTTCGGCAAACCACATACCTCCTAACCAGGCACAAACATCGGGATACGTAATTTGAGTAGGAGGAACTGTTGGACGCGTATTTCCATACCTGGAATGTGCTGTTTTGAGGAATTTCTCAGCTATACGTGTACCAATTTCGACAGGCGACTTCCCGGTAGGAAAGGATTTTAGATCGTAATTTTTCGTTTTGGCCTGAATGCAAGTAGCCAAAATTAATAGGAAAGTCAGCGTGAATATTCGTTTCATATAAAGTATATTGATTGATGTATTAACCTAAATTTACTGCTTTGGTTGATTTCCCATAAAGAATTTTAGCGAACCTCCGTTGACAATATCCTGATGCGAAATGGTATTCTTTTCGTATTTCATCCCATTGAGTTCAACAGATTGGACGTACAAGTTTGCCTCGGATAAGTCAATTGCCTCCATGGTAAATGATTTACTATTTGGAAGAGAAATAGTGGCTTTCTTCACTTGCGGAGCTCCCAAAACGTATTCGCCGCCACAAGGATTGACCGGGTAAAAGCCGAAATTGGAAAAGATTAGCCAGGCTGACATCTGTCCACAGTCATCGTTGCCGCATAAACCGTTGATTTCGTTTTTGTATTGCGTCTCGCATATTTGCCGGACCAACTTCTGTGTTTTCCATGGTTTACCCGCCAGTGCATACAAATAAGCCACATGATGACTTGGCTCATTACCGTGAGCATACTGACCGATCAATCCGGTGACATCGGCCACAAAGCCATTGGCCTCTTTTTTGGGTGACATTTCGAACAATGAATCCAGTTTTACATTAAAATAATCTGATCCGCCCATCAATTCAATTAATCCGGGAATGTCGTGCTGAATGTGCCAGGTATATTGCCAGGCATTGCCTTCGGTATAATCGCCGCCTGATTCGCTTGCTTGAGACAGTGCGAAAGAATTAAAAGGAGTTCTCCAGTTTCCCAAAGAATCTCTTCCACGCATTAGCATAGTTTGTTTGTCGAACAGGTTCTTATAAAAATTAGAGCGTTTGGTAAAATATTGGTAATCATTCTGTTTATTCAATGCTTTGGCAAATTGAGCGGCACAATAATCGTCATAAACAGATTCAAGTGTCCTGGATACAGATTCATTTTTTACCTTGTCATAGGGATAATAGCCAAATTTATTGTAGATCGTCCAATCCGAATTACGATGATTAATAGTTAGCGATGTTTTTACGGCCTGATAAGCCCTTTCGGCATCAAATCCACGGAAACCTTTGAGGTAGGCGTCCACAATGACCGGAACAGCGTGATTCCCGATCATGCAATAAGTCTCCTTGCCCCATAACGCCCAAATTGGCAGGAAGCCCTGAAGATCATTTTGATGAAGCATCGAATTGACAAAACCGTCTACTCTTTCAGGAGCTAAAATCGTATAAAGAGGATGGGCAGCCCGATAAGTATCCCATATTGAAAGGGTTGAATAAAAAGGCTTCTCAGTGACATCGGCGATATTATTTGGCTGGATAAACAGGTGGTACATGGAGGTATAAAAGATATCTTTCTGGTCTTTTGTTCCCTCTATCTGAACTTTAGAAAGTAATTCGTTCCATTTGGTTTGAGCTGCCTCCCGCACTTTTTCAAATTCCCATTTAGGAATCTCGGCCAATAGGTTTTTCTTCGCACCATCGATACTCGTCGAAGAAATGGCAATTTTTACCAGCAACTCCTCGTCTGGTTTCAGGTCAAAATCAAACACATAGCGCGGGGCTTTCTCGGCAGCATCCAGCTTGGGAAGTTCCGTTTTACCTGTTATCGGTTTACTGAATTCGATTACATAATAATAGGTTCGATCGAGCCAGACAGAGGTCCGGGTTGAACCTGAAATCAGCGTATTGCTTTCGAAATTGACATTCGCCTCGATAACATGCTCATGTAACATCTTTTCGTTGAAGACCATAGCACTTTGAAAATCAACCAATACGTGGGAAGGCTCATTTCTCTGAAAAGTGTAGCGATGAATAGCGGTATGTTCGGATGCCGTCATTTCTGCTTTCACATCGAAATCGGAAAGCACGACGGAATAGTATCCCGGACTGGCTTTGTCCTGCCCTCTTTTGAAGCTGCTGCGGTATTTTTCACGTACCGGATTCCCGGAAAACGGAAGCATGAGCAGATCACCCAGATCCGGGCAACCGGTACCATTCAGTCGTGTCTGAGAGAAGCCGTTGATGGTAGAATCTGTTGACTGATACCCTGAGCAGTAGGCCCACGTACAGTTTCCGGTCTCCGGTCCTGCTTGAATCAGTCCGAAAGGAACAGTAGCTCCCGGAAAGCAATGCCCATTTTCGGCAGCACCCACAAATGGGTTGACAAATTGGGTATAATCTTCTGATTTTGTTTGCTTTGGAGAAGTACAAGAAGCTGCAATCAAGGCTGTCAGACACAGCAAAAATAGTACTTTGAACATGAATTAGGTATTTGAGTAGTAATTTCCGCGCTAAACTATTAAAAAAACTTGAACCAAAACAACATCTGATCCTGTATTAGGACTCATTCGACCAGTTACTTGAGTTTCATTAACCGGCAATACTAAATCCTAAAGCTTTTTTATCAATGCCCCATTTGTCAAATAACCAATCAACGATTCGCAAATCATATCGTAACGGAGATTTCTGCGCTGCAGTTGCGGTTAACATATTGATTATGGCCTGTTTCACATTCTGACCACTTTCTCCGGTATATTCTATTGCATTCAGTGCATGAGTCCGAACAAAGATGTCAGCGTGTTTAAGTGTACCCAGCATGGCATTTAGCCCTAATTCCTTCTCTCCCAGGTAATACAATGCCTCTGCCGCAACAACCACAACATCCGGTGATGAATCATGTAAAGCATCTTTCAACTGGGGAATAGCAACTCGTGCGTCTTCCTTTAAAAGTAATAATCCCGTTGCTGCCCAGTATCTTATGGCACTATCGTCGCTTTTTAACCATTTTAATATTTGGCCAAGATTTTCCTTTTTCGCAAGAGTTGCTAAATCTGCTGACTCAATAATTTCCTTCAATGGCACTTTCCCGGATCGCATAAAATCGTAAATAGCCATATTATTAGATCGAATATTCGCTTCACCTTCCGGGATAAAGCCAGCATCCAAAATTTTGTTAGACCAGTCTGTGTTTGCCTGCTGTAATCTTTTGAGATCTTTTTGGTATTTTGGATTGGTTGCAAGATTATTTACCTCCCACGGATCCTTCTCCGTATCATATAACTCTTCTGATGGTTTAGGTTTCCAAAATGCTGATTGCATCTCGTTGCATTCACCGGCAAGGTAGGCTTTTTCCCAGGATGGCATAGATGGAGCCTTCCATAGAAAATTAATGTGCTGTCCGGCAATGCGATACGGCATATAGTTTTTGATGTATCGAAACTCTTTGTCTCTGACTGCATGCACAAAGTCGTAGCGTTCATCCATTCTTCCCCGGAACATATAGGCATATTGAGGATCCTTTGTCTTTTGCTTACCCAGAAAGGCACTGCCCTGCATCCATTCAGGAACAGGTATATCTGTAATACTCAAAAAAGTTGGTGCTAAGTCAACGAAGTTGATCAAGCGATCAATTTTCATTCCGGGTTTAGATGCAGGATATAGGTTCTTGAATTTTTCGGGAATCCGAACAATAAATGGTATTCTTGTTCCTGTTTCATAGACGAATCGCTTACTACGACCAAGTACTCCGCCAT
Source organism: Bacteroidales bacterium (assembly GCA_038325635.1). Taxonomy (GTDB): domain Bacteria; phylum Bacteroidota; class Bacteroidia; order Bacteroidales; family Prolixibacteraceae; genus CAINVV01. The sequence goes on along the minus strand of JBBQJE010000054.1, from coordinate 3,170 downwards.
TGTCACCGCAATAAAACACGATTGTATTCTCCGCCTCTCCACTCACATCCAATTCTTTGAGTACGGATCCCACCCAAGTGTCCATATCTTCTACCTTATCATAATATTGAGCCCAATCGTGCCTCATCTCCGGCGTATCCGGATGGTACGGAGGAAGCTTCACCTTTTGAGGGTTGTGACGAAGCCTTTCTGTTGGGATGGATGAATGCAGGCAGCTCTCATGTGAGATCCCCGAATTGAAAATTGCAAAAAAGGGCTGTCCCGGTTTTCTTTTCTTATAATGAGCTAGGTTACCCGACTCGTCCCAAATGCCTCTAGTTTGTTGCTGATTGATGTTGTAATCTTCTTTAGGGTTATTTGTGCAGTAATAACCAGCTTGACGTATGAATTGTGGATAGGTCTTTATAATATCCGATTTATTATATTCACTGCGCATGTTTTGATTCCCTGCAGAACAAGCGTAAACACCAGTAATTATGGTATTTCGTGCCGGGGCACAAACAGGGGCAGTAGAATATGCATGGGTATATAAGAATCCTTCGGATGCAAGTTTGTCAAGGTTTGGCGTTGTTGCAAATGAATCACCATAACACTTGAGAAATGGGCTATTGTCTTCAGAAACAATCCATAAGATATTTGGAAGATCCTCTTTTTTCTGCTGGGCATATCCCGGCAGAAAAGAAAGAGATGTCAACCCGGCAACTATGGGCATTCTAAAATCTGACAGTTTCATTGTGTCTTAGAATAAGGTTTTTTGCTCCAAAAGAATAATAATTAGTAATTTACCTGTTTAGGAGTTGGTTCAGGAAATATTCGAATCGGACTATAGCGAATATAAGAATCAAATATTTCTTCGTTAGGACCGACTACTCTTGGATCCTTTGACTTCTTTAGTTCTTTCATCAATTCATTTTTCATTTCTTGACCTAAAGACTTGAAATCTCCTTTATCATACTGGTTAGTTAGACAAAATGGGTCATTTACAATATCGTACAATTCAAATTCCGGACGTTTTGCAAAAGCAAGATCGAAAAAATACTGCATATTTTCCTTTGAGTGGTTCTCAACCATAAATGATTTGGAAGGGGAATCGTCTACATCGGCGAAGGCCCATTCAGAATGATGGATTCCTTCCGCATCGATACCGAACATTGGCAAAAGTTTACCGCCAGAATTAGGCATTACTGCCTGGGGGTCACCGGCTGGCCAGCGATTAGGCTTCATGTTCCAGATCAGCAGGCTTTTTTCACTTCGAATAGCGCGTTGCGGATAGCCGAGATTGTTCCAACGAGATGACGAGTGTCTTTCTCTTCCTGCAAATACATATTTTTTGGCCTCATCAACAATTCCTGATTTATTGGATTTCAGGATTTTGACCATACTTCTTCCTGAAATTGGCATCATACCATTCGATTTCACATCGGCCATTTCCAAAATAGTTGGGGCAAAATCAACAAAACTTACCGGATCTTTGACAATTCTTTTCCCCGGAAATCCTTTGGGATAGCTAATTGCCAATGGAACATGGACCCCATATTCGAAGCAGTTGGCTTTAGCCCGCGGGAAAGGCATCCCGTTGTCACCTGTTACAAAAACAATTGTATTATCCAATTCACCGATGGAATCCAGATAGTTAAGCATTCTGGAAAGATGAAGATCAAACCAGTCAATTTCGACGGCATAATCAAGCATATCGCCTCTTATTACTTCGTCATCCGGGAAGAATCCTGGTACTTCAACTGAATTCAATTTTTTGTTAGAACGTTTCCATGAATCTTTTTCATAGGCCCGATGAGGTTCATTCGCCCCATACCAAAAGAAGAACGGTTGACCTGATTGTCCTTTTTTCATAAAGTCACGGAAATTGGCAGCATAGTTATCACTGCCTATTCCGGCAGCTATACGTTCGTCAGAAGCATCACCCTTGCTATATTTATAGGTATTAAAAGGCTTACCTGCTGCATTCTCTGTCCTCCATAAGGAATCCTTTTCACTTCGGGCATATTGAAATGGATCCACGCCTTTACCGGTATGTCCGGTATGATAACCAGCTTTCTCAAGCAAATCAACAAATGGCACATACTTTTTCATCCAACTTGATGCATGCTGACCGCTTTGTTCGTTTTGCCATGGATAGCGACCAGTAACCATTGAACCGCGAGAGGGAGCACATCCAGGAGACCCAGCATAACAATTGGTAAAAAACACGCCATTTCGTGCAATCTTGTCGAAACCGGGTGTATTGACAAATTTACATCCCGCAAATCCGGTGTGCGCGAAGGATTGATCATCGCTTATGGCAATCAGGATATTGGGACGTTTTGGTTCTGACTTTTGATTGGATCGACCGGTGGCATTGAAGAATATGCCTCCGCCCAATGTACATAAGACTGCAGCTGATAAAATTTTCATACCGTTGTATTTTTAAAATTGAGACTAATTTTTATTTGGTCATTGATTCTAATTCAATTTTTGATTTTTCGTAATATGGAGTAACCAGCGGCCCCTTTAGAAGCGGGTCTTTAACGGATTTCATCCAAGATATTAACTCACTGGAGAGTTCTTTGACCTTTGCTGCGAACTCTTTCTTTTGACCAAGATCTTCAAGTTCATTAGGATCATTTTCTATGTTGTACAACTCAAAGAAAGGACGCGTGCCGGTAGTTTTCTCTCTTTCTGTATGTGCAGAAAAACGCGAAGGACTTGTGCTTAAAGGATAGGCAACAGTCCGACCTGCGTCAAAATACCATATTAGCTGGAATTTACCACTCACAACTGTCCGCGATTGGTTGTCGCGTTTCATATCCGGAGTGAATTGGGCAAATGCGGATTTCCGCGGAGAAAGTGTAGTTTCTCCCGAAATTAATTTTTTAAAGCTTACCCCTTCAATGTTTCCGGGTATCGGGAATCCTGCATACTCGAATAAGGTAGGTAATACGTCCACATTACTCATGGTTTCATCAAATATCTTGCCTCCTGAAAAAATTGAATTTGGCTGGTAAATAATAAATGGAACTTCAATTCCGGCTTTTCGGGTTGTCCATTTTGCTCCCGGGAAACCGATACCATGGTCGCTCGTGAAAATTACGATGGTGTTTTTAGCCACCTCACTTTCTTCTATGGATTTAAATATTTTGCCCAAACATTCATCCATAAATTTAATATCGCCT
>JBBQJE010000053.1:0-15942 GCA_038325635.1 Bacteroidales bacterium | reverse complement strand
CCAATATTCATTTCGGGGGGTGATTCCCCTGACTGCGCATCCGCCTTGGCAGGAAAGATACAGCTGAAAGCAAGCAAGACGATTATTGCATTCTTCATACTAAAACTTATTCGGCCCTGAACAGAATTAATTCGTTGATGGCAGGTGGCTCCTTTTCGTTCTGAATCATCAGTCTGAATTTTTGGGCAGTAACCGGCTGAAATGACAACGTGAGTCCGGTTCCCTGCGATGTAAAATCAGCCAATGCATTCATCCATTGCTTTCCGTCAAAATACTGCAAACTCATTTTTTGACTGATTCCGCTCCACGGATGCCACGGCTCAACCAGCGAAAGAGACTGTACGCCAGCGGGTTTTCCCAAATCAATTTCGAGTGTGGCTGATTTTTCGCCTTTGGCAGCCTTCCATTGGCTCTTGGGGTCGCCATCGGTGGCAAAACTTGTCTGACTTCCAACTTCCGTGGAGGTAGCTGTTACTTTTGCTCCCTGCGACGGAATGGGCTGCACCACGGGGGTTCCTTCGAACTCTACGGCAATCACCGAGGCGATTTTGTCGGGTGCATAGGCAGGAAGCTGAATGGTGTATCTATCTTTTCCTGCGGTAACTTTCAGCCTGGTTTTGGCATCGGCCAGCAAATAGGCTTTGGTAATTTTATTGGAGAATGGCACCTTCAATTGGCCGTCTTTGGGCCAGTCGAACACATGCAAATACAATTTCTGGCCTTTCAATGTGGCACGCCCCCACGACAAATAGGGGAAAGGAGTGGCCTGCGTTCCATAAATGGCTTCACCGTTCAGCTTCAGCCAATCGCCCATTTCGCGCAGGTTTTGCTGGCAAACTTCAGGTATGATACCATATTGATTCGGACCAACATTCAACAGGAAGTTTCCGCCTTTGCTTACAATGTCAATCAGCTTTTGCAAAAGGTCGGTGGTGCTTTTCCAGCGGTCGTCGAAAGCGTTGTATCCCCAATGGCCGTTCATGGTCATGCAAACTTCCCAGTTGCGGCCGGGAAACCCTGTTGCAGGAACAAACTGCTCAGGAGTTTCCAGATCGCCTCCCATTCCGGCTCCCAAACGATTGTTGGTAATCAGATTAGGATAGGGCTTGGTCAATGCGGCCAACTTTTCAGTCATTTCTTTAGTCATGTTGGTAGGGGTATCCCACCACAATACTGCCACATCGCCATAATTTGAAAGTATTTCTTTTACCTGAGGGATGGCAATCTCGTCGATGTATTTGTTCATGTCGGCCACGTGAGTCTGGTCCCATTCCACATTTCCGGAGACCGCACCCCCGGGATGGTACCAGTCTTGCGCCTGAGAATAGTAAAACCCAAGCTTCATTCCCTGCTTGCGGCAGGCTTCGGCGAGTTCTTTCAAAATATCGCGCTTGAAAGGAGTGGCATCCACAATGTTATACGGATCGGCTTTCGATCCGAACATGGCAAATCCATCGTGGTGTTTCGAGGTGATGACAATGTATTTCTGACCGGCATCTTTGGCCAGTTTCACCCATTCATCGGCATTAAACTGCGTGGGATTAAACTGTTTAGCTAAAGCTGAATATTCGGATCTCGGAATTTTGGCCGAATGCATAATCCACTCGCCATAAGTGGTTTTGTCGCCCCATTTACCGGCAGGTACCGAATAAATTCCCCAGTGAATAAACATGCCGAATTTGGCCTCTTTCCACCACTGCATTTTGGGGTCATTTTGTCTGGATGCGGCAGAACCATCGCCGTTTTGTGCCATTGCCGCAGCAACCATCCAAACGGCAAGAGAGATTAAAATTGTTCGTTTCATGAGAATCTATTTTAGTTAAACTGTTGGTCTCATGGAACATCCACATTTGCATTTATGTTTTTTTGTGAACGTTTGTTCATGGATGTTTCATCTGTACATTCATTGGTTAAATTAATGATTATTAAGTGGTTCAGATGGAACTCACAATCTAATATTCATCTCTTTTGTGAGCTTTTACTCATGTTCGTTTCATGATGTGGCTTAGTTTGGTATAAAGTTACGATCAGAATTTACAATTTATGCATCCATGACTCAATCATTTGTCGGAAACGTTTTCGGAAACGTTTTTATTTTCGGAAACGTTTCCGAAAAGTATCAGATATCCAGATCAAACGCGCCCAATTGCAACGGGTACTTACCGAACTCGCGAACTAATTTCACAATATAGTCGTAAGTTTGACCCGAAACAGCGCTCGACACCGAATGGTCGGACTGGAAAATAAAGCCACCATGTTTGGCTGCATTCAATTTTTTCAGGATTTCGCGTTTAATGTACTCTTTATCACCAGTTTCCCATACCTGAATATCGTTGTTTCCGCAATAGCCAATTTTATCACCATACATTTTTTTCAGGCGAACAGCATCCATATCTGCCTTCACTTCCAACGGGTTGTAAGCATCTAGTCCGATTTCGATAAAATCTTCAAAAATCAAGCTGACATTTCCGCAACCATGGTAAATCACGGGAAGATTGTGTTGATGACACGCTTCAATCATGGCTTTTACCCATGGTTTGAAATATTCCCGCCAATATTCCGGATCGAAAAGCATGGTTTGCTTGTAGGCTACATCGCCCCAAATCACAAATCCGTCGAGTAAGCCATCGGCTGCGGCAATCTGGGCTTTGGTACAATCTAAATAAAACTGTCCGATTTTGTTAATGCATTCGCCCAATTCATCGGGATACATGCCCATCCAGAACAGTGAATTTTCCTGACCAATCAGCCTGGTCAGACATTCGGAACACTCGATAATACTGCCGTAGACAGGAAAGTTGGGATGCAAAGATTTGATGGTTTCGATCCATGCCGGCGAATTGCGTTCAAATCCGTCGCCCACACCGGCAATCTGATTGTCTCCAGCTTCAAAATATCTTCGGCGGTCATACGGATCATCAAACACGGCTGCCTGCAATTGTTCGATGGTATCAATATCAAACGACATGAATTCAGGCATTTGAAAATCGAACCGTTTACGCATGGTTGCACCAAAACCGGTTTTAACAACTACTTCACTATCATCCTCACGAATGGTTTCGAACGGACGAATCCATGGATCCATATTTGGCGTGGTAACAATCCAGTCCAGGTCGTAATACGAATAGGGTTCTGCGCTGTCTGGCAGATTTAAATCTTTACGCCAGCGTTTTACAAAACTTCCCCAAAAGAAATCACTGATCGGCACACGGTCAGGTTCTTCGTGACGCAAAGCCTTGTTCATCCGGTCAAGCTTTGCCAGACAACTTTCTGTTCTTTCCATAACCTGTTTTAATCTAGGTGAAAAACCTCTTCCATATTGGCCCACCATTCTCCTTCGGCACGATTTTCAACTGGTCGTTGCATCGGTATCATGATGTCCCACCATTCCTGGGTCTTTGGATCGGCGGCCATTTTGGCCATATCAGCAGCGAAATCATCGCCGGTATATTCCATGTAGGCAAACAGCAATCCGTCTTTGTGAAAAATAGAGTAATTCCTGATGTTGCAGGAGGTTATCATCTCCAAAATCTCAGGCCAAACGGCTGCATGATATTCTTTGTAACGCTCAAAATTCTGCGGGTCAACCCCGATAATTTGTCCAAATCGTTTCATAATCAGATTGTTGAAATTTGTTTCGTTTTATCAAAAAGTGAACTAAAGTGACCGTTCTCCCTTTTCCCTTCTCCTGTTGTGCCTACATCAGCACCAGCTCATAGATCCCCGGTACCCCGGAAAAATTTTTCAGCGCCAAACGAACTTTTTGTGCAGTCGTTTTAGGAAGTTTGATTTCTGCCTTGCTGCCGATGGTTGTTCCTTTGTAAATGGTTTTCCATTTATCGCCAGTCTGAGCCTGAATTTCGAATGCCTTAACCGACTGGCCTCTCTCATAGATGATTGCATTGGAGATTTTTTCAGGTTTACCCAAATCAATTTCAACCCAGGGGGTTAAATCCTTTTCCTCAGGTTCCCAAAATGCTCCAGACCAATCGCCATTGGTAACCGCACTTAATTCGACCCACTGATGATTTGACCAATGACCTTTGGGATTCGAAGAAGCGGATACTGATTTCATGTAGGAGAGTGAATTTGAACTAATTTCCAATGGCTCAATTTTCATCACACTGCCTGAATATTCGAGTTCGATAATGGTATTAACGGGCTGCAATTCCTCTGCTGAGAGTTCGATGGTGTAACCTTTAGTCAACTTGGTCAACTTTACTTTTCCACCGTGGGCAAGTTTACAATTTTTAATTTCCATTCCCAAATCAGGAATTGTAATTTTAGGCGTATTTCCGGTCCACTTCAGGATATGCAGATAAATGAAATTTCCTTTGCGGGTACTCACGCCCCAGTCGGCAGGTTTAAACGGGCCACCGCGGGTTTCATAAATAGCATATCCATATTTCTGAAGCCATTGCCCCATCTCTTTCAGTCTTTCAATCTGAAGTGGTTCAATGCTTCCATCCGGCTTTGGACCAACATTAAACAACAAATTTCCATCGCCACCGGCAGAGCGCACCAATGTTTGCAAACACTGCTCCAGCGATTTCACCCTGTCATTGGGTTTCCATGCCCACTGGTCGCCAATGGTCATGCAGGTTTCCCACGGACGTGAATTCTGAAAACCGCCAACCCGTTGCTCCGGCGTATCAAAATCACCTTTTGCACCGGTCCGGTTGTTGATGATAATATTTGGCTGAATCTGATGTGCGAAATCAATCACGCTTTGACCTCGAACGGCATCAAATTTCTGCGGAACATCGAACCAAAGGACGAAAAGCGGGCCATAGTTCAGTAAAAGTTCGGCTACCTGCTTTTTTAGATAGGTAGTATAAGCCTCCAGATCGCTTTTTTCGCGCGTTACAGTGCCACCCGGACTGGTAAGCGGAAAATCGGGATGATGCCAGTCGGTGGTGGAATAATAGGTTCCGAATGCAATGCCCTGTTTTCTGCAGGCTTCGGCCAGCTCTTTTACTACGTCACGGTGAAGGGGGGAATTCATGATGTTGAAATCGGTCTGCCTGGTATTCCACAAACAGAAGCCGTCGTGGTGCTTGGTGGTAAGGATGATGTATTTCATTCCTGCCTCTTTTGCGACACTTACCCAGTCATCGGCATTGAAATATTTCGCGTCGAATTGTTTGTACAAATTGTCGTATTCTTCAATCGGAATTTCGCGACCGCGCGACCATCCAATTTCTGTTCCTTTCAAGGAGACTGGTCCCCAGTGGATAAACATCCCGAAACGGGCATCCTGCCATGCTTCAATTTTCTGTTCGTTGCCGATGAATCTCTTTTCTGGAACGGATGATTGCGCATTTATATTCAATGACCAGGTAGAAAGTGAAATCAGCAAGATTAAAACTACAAATACATTCTTTCTCATTTTTAGTAGCGTTGGTTATTTTTTATTGAATTCTTTTACTGCATCGTACATGGCCACAATATTTTGCGGTGGAACATCAGGTAGTATATTGTGAACGGTATTGAACACAAAGCCACCTCCTTTCGAGAAAATTTCGAGCCGTTCGAAAACCTGGTCGCGAATCTGCTGCGGCGTACCATTGTTCAATGTTCCTACCGTTTCGATTCCACCGCCCCAGAACGTACAATCCTGACCGAATTCCTTCTTCAGAAAGTCGGGAGCCATATTCCAGGAATTGGTTTGAACCGGATTAAATATCTCAATACCAGCCTCAATCAGGTCGGGCATGAGCAATGAGATAGAGCCACACGAATGGATATAGGTGTGCATTTTGCTGTGGGTTTTAACATAATCGCAGAGCATTTTATGGCGAGGCTTAAAAAGTGTTCGATAGGTATCCACATCCATAAACGGCCCCGAACTCATGCCCAAATCATCGCCAAAGCGGATAATATCCACAATATCGCCAACGGCATTGCAAACTTTTTCGAGTGTAGCCAAGTGGCGGATCATCAATTGATCGAGCAGTTTTTCAACATTATCCGGATCGCACATCATGTCCATGAGGAAGTTGTCCATCCTGCGCAGGAAGGTGCCCCACTCAAAAAGGTTGCAGCCGCATACCACCAGCAAGGCTTTATCTGTACTGGCACGAAGTTTCAGGGTGTTCTCCCGAAGTTTTTGCCAGAAGTCAGATTCGCCGGCATGATCCCATGGACTGTGGCAATCACGGGCCCACATAATTCGGCCCATCTCAGCATCCAATTTTTCGTAAGAATCGGGGAACCCATCGACATACGGGAAATAAGTCTGATCGAAAAATGTTGCTCCGATTGGCATTCGGGAAAGCATGCGCTTTCCATCATCGTCGTAGGTCTGATAAGAGCCATCTTCCATTCGGGTTGGCTTGAACCATTTGGGATAGAAGGCAGCTCCGCCATTGGCCATCGTAACCGGACTCCAATCGGTAGGCTGGTCGTTAAAGGTGCGTCCAATATCCAATACATCCACCCCAAACTGATCCAGAACAGCCATATCAGGCTGAGCCAGTTGCTGAACAACGTCGTAAATCTGAACCGGCAAATCGGGCCTGCCAATGTGTTTCACCAGATTGCTGTAGGCGATGGCCGAAATTCCCGAACTTGGCGTTGCACTCAAATCAATCGGAACACGATCCGATTCCTTGTGGCCAATTGCCGCTAAAACTCGTTCTCTTGAAGTTGTCATATTTTTTGTTTAAAGTTTATCCGCTAATGCCAATCAAAAATGATGCTGTAATTAGCACCGCCAAGCCTACCCAGACTAATCCTCTGATTTTAAATTCAATACCTTTCCACTCGCCACGAAAAAATCCCCAAAGAGTCGCACAAACAATGGTCAGCGACATGAGAATTCCCCATGCTACAAACGAAAATTCGCCCAGTTTGCTGGTTCCCATTCCGTAGAAAATATAATTAATAAACCACAAAAAACTGGCAACGAAACACATCGTATAATTGGTAACCAACGTTTTAGAATCACCTTTAAAATAATCTCCCAATGAATTGTTTTTGAAACCAAGGTAGATACACCAGATCAAGGTCGAAAGCAGCGATCCTGCAAAAAAGAGCACAAAAACAGGGCATTTGGCAAACAATTCGGGAGTGCCGGCTTTAACAGTTTCCTCTGCAATCATTTTGCCCTGTTCAAAACCAAGCGACATCGATGAACCCGTTACACCAACGAACAAGGCTGCGAAAAGTCCTTTGCGCAAATTGAACTCCGCATTGGCTTTCTCGCCTTTCATTGTTTCAAGTTTTCGGCTTTTTAAAATACCTGCATAAGCGGTTATGCCGATTCCAAGGCATGAAATGATAAGTCCGGAGATTAGCAGGATACCGCCGTTTCCTTCAAACATCTTGCTCATTCGACCATCAATCATTGGAGGCAGAAGGGTTCCGATTACCATCATCAATCCCAGCGAAATACAGAAGCCCAGAGCAACACCTAAGTAGCGCAACGACAAGCCGAATGTCAGGTTTGCCAATCCATAAACAGCGCCTAAAACAAAAATCAGCAACAAGTTGCTTGATGGAATTTTCTTGTAGATCTCCATGAAATTGGGAGCAACAATCATGCAAATGATCAATGGAACAATAAGATAGGCAAAAACGCTAAAGGTTAACCACGAATTTTCCCATTTCCATTTTTTTACTTTATCAAACGGAATACTGAAACTACCTGAAGAAAATGCGCCGGCAGCAATGATCAAAATTCCGAGCAAGATATTTTCACTCATAATTTATTGTTTACTAATTTGGTTTTAAGTCTGATTACAGCATTCGAATAGAACTGATTGTGCTGCACCTACAAACCTACTCAATCAAAATAACTTTAGCTTGAACTATTCCGGCTATTTATTGCACAATTACGAGAATTGATGCACGCCATATTTTACCTACCTTTGAATATTTTATAATTAATCTTCTCATAGTAAACTCTATGTATCCTGATCAAATTTGTGAATCATTTACTTTTCACCTTCGAAACACTGCATTATTAAGCTTTGGTTCCGATGCTGATTATCCTGATATTATTAGTCCGTTTACACGGATTTACCTGATCACGGAGGGAAATGGTTCTCTCATTATAGGAAATCAAAAAATTCGCATGAATGTCGGGAGTCTTTATTTGATTCCTAGCTTTATCCCATGCACCTATCATTTCGGTAAAGGATTATCGCATTATTACATCCATTTTAGCATCGACCAGCCAAACGGATTAAGTGCATTTAGTCTATATTCAATTGTCAATCAGACCTTAGCAAATGTAATCGACCCGCTTCTTTTTAAGCGATTAACAGAAATTAACCCCGAACTTGAATTGCCGCACCATCACCCCAATGTTTACCAGACCAAGCAATGGCTAAACAAAAAAGTCGTTTACAGAACTCCTTCACAACATCTTGAAACCATTGGCATCTTGAAACAACTTTTTTCGCATTTTCTTCTGCCTGAGCAAAGTCACACCATCCACACAATGCTGAAATACAACATTCAGACTATCCTCCTTCATATACAAAACAACCTGCAAAATGAAATTAGAGTGGAGGAACTTGCCGGCATGGCCTGCCTTTCGAAAGACCATTTTTCTCGAGTTTTTAAATCAATCACCGGACTAGCTCCCTGCGATTACATCATCCGAAAGCGAATAGAAAGGGGGCAATTCCTCTTACTGACGACCGAACTTGGACAAAAGGAGATCATCGAACAAACCGGATTTAAGAGTGCTTCCTATTTTTCCAGAACATTCAAAAAGCACACTTCCTATTCACCTGAGAAATATCGGCAGCAAAGGGGATAAAAAGTTAACCAATCATTTTTTTATTTCTGATGTTTCATTACCGTGATTCCCATTAGCCCAACCACCACTTCCTGCGATAGAGTTTCGAGGGTAACAGATTTTAAGGCTACGCCGGATCGCAGTTTCAGGTTTAGCAGCATTGCCCGGCAATTTTCGCCCAACTGAACGGTTTCTGGGAATTTTGCAGGCAAACAAAAGCGGTCGATTTCAGCAGTATAATCGGTTCGGCTACCCTGCCCGGGTGCCGTGGCATGGGAATCGATGGTGCTTAGATTCCAGTAATTTATAGGCGGTACCAGCTCCAGAGAGTCGGTTTTCCCGTCGGCATACTGCAAGCGGATAACCGCGTTGGCAATCTGGCACTGCATCACATTGGTTGAACCTGAAACGAGAAACCAAACCGCATCGCCCGATGTATTAACCTGAAAATCAATTTGATGAGGATAATTATCCCATAAGGAGGTGAAGGCAATATTCTTGTCACCAGCATTCCATGCAAATGGCACTCCTTGTTTGGTAATCAGCCTGTTTGAACCATCAAGCATCTTATTTACCTGGTCGATTTTAATGTCTGGCGGCAAACTTTTCCAATGCCAGAAGGTCCAGGGAGAATAGCCATCTGTTCCGAGGCGCACCGAAACAGTGTTTGGCCTCGGCGAAAGATATGCTTGTTTGTAAATGGCCGTGACATCGGCATTGAGCATTTTGCTGATCGCTATATTTTCAAAAACAGCATTCGAAGGAACTTTTTCTACAAAACGGCCAGCCTCTCTGGCATCGCCTGCCGGGTCGTTCACTTTGATTCTGAAAACCCTCAACTGCGGTGCCTTACCCACCTTGGTAAGCACAAAAATCGTATGGAAACCCTTTTGGCCGACGAGTCTTCCGGCAAAACTATTGCGCTGGATTTTCAGCTCACTCAACACGTTCTGAGGATCTTTAACCGATTCGATTTGAGCCTGATCCGTTGAAACGGAAAGCACTTCCCCAAGATTTCCTTCAAGCAAGACTGGCGGAAAATAAGGGACTTCCTTCCCTGTTTTGACCACCACCTCTGCGACGTCTGCGTTGGGTAAATTGATTTTGCAAACAGTTCGGCCAGCTGCCGGAATCAACTCCCATTTAACGTTTTTGCCATTAACTGTTACCTCCTTCACCTGATCGGTTTGTAGTGGAAACTGAGTTCGAGACGAGCCGCGCGCTTCAATTTTACCGACCACGAATAATTTCCACCGGTTCGTTGGTATGCAATCCTGAAGTCGGGCAATTCTATCGAGGCATTTTTCCAGTCGGCAGGAAACTGGGGGGCAATCCGCACTTTACCATTCGGATAATCAGGCTGATAGCCAAATAGTCCTGACACCAAGGTTCGGGCAAATGGATGAATGCAATCGCCAAAGTCGATTCCGCCCTGCACACCGCCAAGGTTTCCCGGAGAGATGTGGTTGAAAGCGGTGCGAAGGAAAGTTCCGCGAAAGATATCGTAGCCATCTTCGGGCAATCCGGACTGAAAATAACTCAAGGCAAGATGGTAATTATCGCCGGGCCACAATTCACGAATCGACCAGATAGCAGGAACCCAGTTAGAGGTCCAAACTTGTCTTCCTCCGTAGGGAAGCCGGTCATTTTGCATGGCCCATTCGGAGTAATAGACAGATTCTATGGCTTGCTGCGAGGTGAGTAGTCCGGCATCAACAGGCAGAAAAATACTGTAAAGCCATGGATCGTTGTGTAACCGCTCATTTCCGCCCTGTTCACGATAGGATCCGGCATGACCTTTCCCTGTAATCCAAAGTTTGCTAAAGAAGCCTTTTTTGATTTTTTCCAACATCCCATTGTGGTATTTTTCAGCTTCTGCATCACCGGCATTTCGTGCCATATCCCGTGCTGCCTTATGACCGCGATACGCATAAGAAGTTTGTTCGGCACATCCGCCGCCATTGTACCACTGCGAATCTGTTGGCCAGGTATTGATGTAACTTTCGTAAATTCCATCTCCATCGGGATCGAAACAATCGCGAATCCAAATTAAATGCAATTCTAATGCTTCGCGGAAAAAACTGATAAATTCAGGGTCGTTGGTCCATCGGTATTCTTCTACAATCTGGTCGAAGAATTGCGTTTGCATGTCATAAAATTTCTGATCCATGGTAATTCGCCCGACCCCATAAAACCTCGAGTCGGCATGTTGCTCGGTAAGCAGTGAAGCAGGATCGGCCTTTGCCTCTTTTTTATCCGAAGTTTTAACCTGAAAACCTGTATAAAACCGGGCTTCGGCCTTCACCCTTTCGTGCCAACCAAACATGGTTCCGCCAAAAATGGTTCGCCAGCCGGGGAAACGGCTATTCCATTGCATGGTGCCATGCACAAAAACGGGAGGATACCAAGTTCCGTCAATGGCCGCTACCGAAGCACGGGCAATGGCGTCTAAATAAGGATCTGGTGTGCTGATTTTTAAGCGATTAACAAGAGATTCGGTGCGCTTTTTTCCCTCAACAAACGAATTTTTAGGATCACTTATCGAAGTAAGATTCGCAATGCCTGAAGTATTTGATGCTTCAAAATCCCAATAAACTGACTTTCCGCTTTCAAGATGTATTTCACCGATAATTAGGGGTAAATCATTATTAGACTGCCTATTAAATAGGTCTGAATTTAACCATTGCGCAGCTGAAGCAATACGGAACTTCGACGAAGCACTGCAACTTCCGACTACATCAAAATGTTTCTTGCCAGCCTCTTTTTCGTTGGTCAGGCTTAGCAAAAAATGACCATCTTTTATTTCAAACACATTGTTTTTACATTCTTCCGGAACAAATCCCCAGTTGAGCAATTCAGGTTGTCCCATGACATCGAATTTCCACGAAAGATTTTGTTTTTCGAACCATTTGGCTCCACCAAAGGCCCAGATTAAGCTGTCTCCGTTTTGAACCCCTTCAGCGGTTGCACGCAGAGCCATCCCGGTGGTTGATGCTTTCGGAACAATTTCAAGGACTATTCTAAGGTTTGGGAAATTATTGTCGGAAACTTCCCATTTCATGGTTCCCGGGTTGTAAAAGGAACGTATTGAACTACAATGCTGCAACCATAAGGTTTTCCCGTTACGCTGAATCCCGGCCATGAAAGTACCATACAAAAACTGATCTTTTGCCAGTCGGGCGATGGGTTGGTCGCTGGCAAGTACAAAAGCGTTGGTATTGTTGATGTACAAGGGTCGGTTGTTGTAACGTCCGGTATTTTGCCCAACTATGGCGCCGTTCGAGACAGTGTAATTCGAACCAGACTGTGCCTGAAGTTTGGAGATAATTACCCCTGAAATTAAAAAGATAAAGAGGAATAGAATTCGTAATGTCTGCATACCATTTTAGGGTTGAAAAATAATTATTTCACCTTTTATTGTTGGAATTTCAACCGTATTCGTTTTGACTGATTTAATTCCATTTTGAGTTGTAACCGTCCCGCCCGAACTCCATGGTAGAATTATCTTCAACCTGTTTCCAGCCTCGCTGAGGACTTTCACCTCGCTAACTTTCCCGTTTTTTAGCGTTGCGCTAACAAGAAATGCGCCCACAGCCCGGAGGTTTTGGAATTCGGCATCCTTTTCCATCGGCCAGTTAGGGAAGAGTCGAATCGTTCCATTGTAGCTTTGCATCAGGCATTCGTTTACCACTACCGGCAGCCCGAAATTCTCGAACCAGATGCCCATTTTATCCATGTAATTATAAGGCGTCGTGTCGCTGTAACGGCCATGAACCTGCATTACACGATCAGATGTTGTTCCGTTAGGAAGCAGTGAATAGTTCACCTGCCTTTTAAAGCGTTCCAAATCCAGCATTCCGATTCGGGCAGACTGAAGATTGATAAACACCAAGTCGTTACCGCCTTCGTTTTGCTGATTAAAGAAGGTGTTTTTCAATAGCTGCATGGTTTCAGGGTCGGAATGCAACCCATGATCTTCACCCGGGAATACAGTAAACAGTGAATTCGGCACATTGTAAACCACCTGATCATGTTCTTCAGGAACCGAAACAAAAACTTTACCATATACTTTGGAAATTGCGGTAGGATAATTGGGGAAGCGGGATAAAATCAGTTTCACATCATTTAGCAAAACTTGTTCTGATTTTTCGATCTTCAAAACAGTGGTAGCTTCAATAAACGCCTTGAAAACGAACTTAGTCAGCGACAAATCAACGTTGCAGTCGTAATTGTATTTGAATCCAGGCCGTAGACCGTACAATTCGGGTGGAACCGTTGGGAAAATATGAAATTTATCGTCATTCCATCGCGGGCCGCGGGCATCGTGACGTTTCATGTAAGCAACCATAAATTCGACAGCCAGTTTCATCGGTTCAAAGGCACGGTTTTTGAGGAATTCCACATCACCCGAATACAAATAATGCCACCACAAACCCTGCACAGCCCAAGGAGTTTCGGCAATTTCCCATCCCCAGGTTGGCACCGGATAGGCATTTATCGTCATATCAACGGGATAAGCACTATGGGGGAAATAGGCGCCCGGCAATTCATAATAGTTTTTCGCCCAACTTTTACTGACCGGAACCAGTTTCTCGATCAGGTTTACATACGGCAAGTTTTTCTCCAGGTGATTGCTCGAAAAAGTAGCCCAAAACGGTTGCTGGGTATTGTAATTCATGTGGTAATCGCCATGCCAGGCTGTACCGATGTTGTTGTAGCTCCAGTTGGCAAATAGTCCGGGAGTCGTTGCCCCGTCTTTGGTGGCGCAATTCAGAAAATAGAGATTTTGGTACCACATTCGTTCTAGAAACTCATCATTCAGTTTTATGCCCGATTTACTCCAGTAGTCTTTCCATATCTCTTTTCCCTTAGCGAGGGAAGCCATCAATTCATTGGATACTAGAGCAGAAGCCTCAGGTAAGATTTTTTCCACCACACTATTCAACCCTTCACGAAGCGAAATGGCGCCCATAAAACCCTCATTTTTCACCATTCCGGCTTCCATGGATGCCATAGCCTGTTGATTACCGTCCCAATTGATACGCATTGTTTTTTCGAGCCGGCAATTTACCGTTGCGGTCAGGCGAAAAGCTTTGTCTTTGGGGTGGCCATTTACCTCATCGTATTTTTCTGGTTCTGAGTAAGGTAAAGTTTGACGAAAGGCAATCACTCCATTTTCCAGGCTTTCTTCAAGTTGTGTTTTAGGAAATTCTTTCGGAGTGGACGGGTCAGACATCACTCGGATACGGTCGAAAATATTCTCACACGGATTGCCCTGTTGATCGACCAGGCGGAACCAAAGGCGATCGATGGTCATGTCGGTAAAGAGTTGCAGGGTTACTTTTTTCTGATCTTTGGTAAGCATGAAAACCTCGCATAAACCATTGGAAATATCAAGCCGGTGACCGATCATTTCGGCATTCCGCCGGTCAAATCCTAACAAAACAGAACCGCAAGGAAATGGCCGTGGATAAGGTGCCCTGTAGTTTTCGGCGGTCATTTTACTGTATTCTTTGTACCAGGGATCGTCGGTAAGTAGTTTCAGGGTATCCGGAAGGGCTTTTACCTTGTTGAACACTTCTTTGAAAGTGCCGATCTTCTCCTTGTTATTTTCGGCAATCCGGATATCCCACACATTGTTATGGCCAAAATAGAGAACCACGGCATCAGGTCGGGTGGTCACTACAACGCCCATGGCTCCGTTGCCCAGCAAAGCACCTTCAAAAAAATCAGTCGCAGGCCGATCGTAGGTGAGTGGATGCAGTTTGGCCTGTTCGAGCGAGCTGAATGAGCCCTGGGCGAAGCTGGTCCCAAAGGCAAGGCTTGTACACATCAAAATAAAGAGCTTTTTCAAAAGATTATCATTTAAAAAACAGATTCCGCAAAGTAGGCAAGTTTAATTCTATTGGCATGAACATTTATGTCAGATTTTATACTATTTGGATAATTTTTTAACCAAATGAGATATATTCATTGGCGCAAACACCGCTGGAAGTAAGCAAAGCATTGGCGGAAAGACACCGCGCCCTGCGAAAACAGCTAAATATGCCGCAGCAAGAAATGGCCGAACGTTCGGGTGTATCACTGGGTAGATTATATGGCCAAAACCTGATCGCCAAATACAGCATGTTGTCATAGAATATTTTCATCAAAAATAGAGTAGTTTTGAATTTCAATTTATACGCTGCTCATTTTGAAGGTAACCAAGCCAAATAGTGAATTAATATTGCTCATTCAAAAGGATGACAAGGTTGCGTTCTTCCACATTTATGAACGCTACAGTAAGCGGCTGTATGGATTTGTGTTAAGATATATAAAACAGAAGGAAGATGCCGAAGAAATTGTTCAGGAGGTATTTGTAAAAATTTGGGAATCCCGGAACAAGATCGATGCTTATTCCTCTTTCGAAGCTTTTCTGTTCACCGTTGCATACAATACCACCATTGGTCTGCTGCGTAAAAGAACCAATGAGAAAAAATACCTGGAACACCTAAAATCACTGCAACAACCTGATGACAATCCTGATTTAATGGATGAAATCCAGTTTAACGAATTAAATGATCGGGTACAAACGTTGCTCAATGAATTAACCCCACGCCAGAAAGAAATATTTCAGTTGAGCCGCCAAGAAGGATTGACGCATGAAGAAATCGGAAAAAAGCTGGAGATATCGGTTAATACCGTAAAAAAACACATGGGCAACACACTTGCTTTTTTAAAATCACAAATAGATAATGATCTAACAATCAATTTATTATTTATTTGTTTGTTCCTTTCTTGAAAAAAAATATTTTTTTGCCTACTCCCTTCAGGTAGGTTAAGCGTATAACCTTCCGAAACTTCAACTTAGAAAAGATATTTATATTTTTTGAACAATCGGATATTTCATGGTGCCCAAATTGTCGGGACGAATTTTAGCGCAAACAAATGAAGAAGGAATTATTGGTAAAATTTTTAAACAACAAGTGTACCGAGACCGAACTTGGTGAATTTATCAATTGGGTAAATGCTGCAGCACAGAATAAAGAAGACCATCTCTTGATTTTTGAGGACTGGAACTCCTATCATGAATCCGACAACGAAGGAGAAGACGAGACATTTTCTACAATCTTTGATAAAATTCAAGATAAAATAGACAGAAATAAGGTGATTAATGACACAAAATCAGTTAAAAACCTAACCATATCTGTCGT